>JAQTNZ010000284.1 GCA_028713595.1 Methylovulum sp.
GGCAATAGCCGCTTTACGTTGCGTGAAGGTGTGCCAAACCGTTTTAAGACCGAACGCTTGCCGCTGCGTACCGATGAGCTGGTGGACTGTATCAGTAAGCGCATTAAATTCAATGCGCCTGAACTCAACGCGGGTTTGCGGAAAAGCCTGAAAATCACCCGTAAAACTATCGATGATATTTTTACCCAGCCAGAAGAACTGGTTGATAGCATCCAAGCACGGTTATCGGCTGCCGAAATTTACAAACGGGCGCAAAAAGTGCTGACCGATGCCGATTATATTGACCAACGGGATTTACAGCCTTTATTGCTGGCACGTCTGCAAATCGAATATAACGAATATCAAGGTTTGGATTTAAGCGAGCAAGATTTAGCCCGCGCCCTGAATTTGATTCTGGCGACTTTTCCGCACTTGGTGCGTGATGCCGCCCGTGTGTGTACCGCCAATTTCAAAGTTATGGACGAAGCTGAGGCGTTGCCTGCTTTTATTGACTTGCCGGACGGCGCGGCACGTTCAAGGCTTAATGTGTATGGGGTTATGCCGCCAGACCTTAACAATACCGAGCGCCGTTTTGCCCAGATGTTGGATGCCGACACCAGCGGTACGGTGCTGTGGTGGCATAGGAATGACTCGCGCAAACCGTGGTCCATAGGTATTGTTATGCCGATTGGCGGACGCTATTTCCCTGATTTTATCGTAGGGGTAAAAGACCGCTACCACGGCGGCGGCGTGTTGTTGGTAGAAACCAAGGGCGGCCATATCATCAATTGTGAAGACACCTTGGAGAAAATCAATGCCGAACATAAGTGCTATGGCAAGCCATTGATGCTGGCGCTTCAAGATGATGGGCGTTTTTGGACGATGGGTTTAAACGGCTCAAGCCAAAAAATTGAGACGGATCAGCCGTTTCGGGTTGAGAATATGGGGCAGTATTAGTTATCGAGTTATCATCCGGCGCATTAAAGAGTAATGCGCCGGATGATTGAAATCCAACAGGCGGTGCAATACGGCTATCGCCTCAACACCCTGCGGTATACGTCTTATGTGTAGTCATTAAATTAAGGTTTTTTGTATTTATTATCAATAAGATACAATTATAGTAGGTCGGGTTAGCGATAGCGTAACCCGACAATTACCGCTCGAATGCTGTCGGGTTACGCTATCGCTAACCCGACCTACATCGTGTTTTTCCCATACAATATATTGATTATTAAGGCAAATACCTTAACTTAATGGCAGTGGAGCCGAGGCGTGGGAATGATAGGGCTTTTTTGTCCTTTTTGATTTTAAAAAAGGGTGCAATATCACTTATATTAAGGCCACCCTCACACTTAAATTTTTTAGGCAGGTCTCACCATGCGCACGCTCTATTATTACCATCCCGATTTTCTGTTACATGTCACGGGCGTAGGCCATCCTGAATGTCCGATGCGCTTGTGGGGCATTAACCGTGTATTAGCGGAACCTGAGTTTGCCGAGCTTATCAGGGTGGAGCCGCCGATGGGTACACAAGCGCAAGTCGATTTGGTGCATACGCCCGCGCATAGCCAGCATTTGCAAGAGCTGTTGCCCGCCACGGGCGAATATCATCTGGATCAGGACACGCTGTTGTCGCCGGGTTCGTTAACGGCGGCGTTTCGGGCGGCGGGGGCGGTGTGTGACGCGGTTGATCGGGTCTTGACCGATACCGCCGACAACGCTTTTTGTGCGCTGCGCCCGCCGGGGCATCATGCCGAACCCGAACAGGCGATGGGCTTTTGTTTGTTCAATAATGTCGCCATTGCCGCCGAATATGCCCGCCAGCATTATCATTTAGAGCGTATCGCCATTGTGGATTTTGATGTCCATCATGGCAATGGCACCCAAGCCTGTTTTGAACGGCAACCGCAGGTGTTGTATGTCTCCAGCCATGAAATGCCGCAATACCCAGGCACGGGTTCGGCTTCTGAAACGGGGGTGGGCAATATCCTTAACGTGCCGTTACGGGCGGGCGCTACGGGGGCGGTGTTTCGGGAAAAGTACCAAACCCTTGTTTTCCCAGCCTTGGAGCGTTTCCAACCGCAATTGCTGTTGCTGTCGGCGGGCTTTGATGCCCATGACGATGACCCCTTAGCCGCCATCGGGCTGGTGGAGGATGATTATTATTGGCTGACCTGCGCCCTGATGGACATTGCCGCCCGCCATTGCCAAGGCCGGATTATTTCGGTGTTGGAAGGGGGCTATAATATCAAGGCGTTGGCGATGAGCGTTGGCGCCCATGTGCGGGCGTTGATGGGGGAGGGAGCGCGGGCATCCTGCCCGCCTGTTGCAGTCAAGAGACCCAGGCTCCAAAAACCGAACACTTGACAGTTCACGGTATATACGTCCTCGGCAGCCACTATTTTTAAACGTGAAACATGAGTATCTAAACCTTATAACATGGCAGCAGTAAAAACCTATCTTAATGTCCCTTTTGCGCAAAAGGACGCGGCGAAGGCGTTGGGCGCCCGTTGGGATGCCACCCAAAAAAAGTGGTATGTCCCGCCCGATAAGGATGTCGCCTTATTTGCGCAATGGCAAACGGTTGCATCCGCCCCTGCCGCCCCTAAGGTGGCAACCAGCTCCCGCGCCCAAACTACCGGCGTGATAACCGTGGCGGCGGCTAAGGATTTTGTCGCTTATAACGGCGATGCGCCACCTTGGGAGTAGGGGAGATGGCTACCTTAAAATACTTGGCGGGTTATTCGGCGGCGGTTAACGAGCAAGTGCAACGGCTTATCGACACCGATAAGTTGGCGGCGGTGTTGGCGAAAAAATATCCCGCCAGCCATAGCGTCAAAACCGACAAGGCCCTTTATACCTATACCGTGGATTTAAAAAACCAGTTTCTCCGCCAATCCAACCCGCTCAGTAAGGTGGTGTATGATGACAAGCTGGATGTATTGCATCAAGCCTTAGGTTTGCATACCTTTATCTCGCGGGTGCAAGGCAGCAACCTAAAAGCCAAGCACGAGATCCGCGTCGGGTCGGTGTTTAAAACCGCGCCGCTGGAATTTTTACGCATGATTGTCGTCCACGAGTTGGCGCACCTACGCGAGAAACAGCATAACAAGGCGTTTTATAAGTTATGCGAGTATATGGAGCCGGATTATCACCAACTGGAATTTGATATGCGCCTGTATTTGACGTATTTGGATATGGGCGGTCGGCTTTATTGAGATGTAGAGGCGTTGCAGGGTAACGCCTCACGGCGGGCTTGATACTAGGTATTGGAAGCCTTATTATAGCTAAAATTATAGCCATATAAGGTGTCGCCGATGAAAACCAGCACTATAGCCGAGGCCAAAAACAAGCTGTCACAATTGATCTACGAGCTTGAATCTGATGAAGCCATCCGTCTTACCCGTCATGGCAAGCCGGTTGCCGTGATGCTCTCAGAAGCCAGTTACCAAAAGTTGACCCAAAAAAATAAGGGCCTGTTTCAAGCCATCCAACACTGGCGTAGCCAATGGGATGAAGATTGCGCACTGACCGAAGCCGAGCTTAAAGCGTTACGCACCGCCAGTCAGGGCAGGGCGTTCGCATGGGGCGAATAAGCTATTTGCTGGACAGCAATATCCTCTCAGAACCTGCCCGCCTAAAGCCTAATGAGAGGGTATTACAACGCTTTGCCGACCATGACGGTGCGTATGCAACCGCAGCGGTTGTCTGGCATGAAATGGTGTATGGCTGCGAGCTATTGCCTGCGTCTAAAAGGAAAAGCCAGCTACACTCTTATTTGGCGATGCTATTGGCGAATGGCTTGGTGGTCTTGCCATTTGACCAAGCCGCCGCCGAAGGCTGCGCCAAAGAACGCGCCAGATTACAACAGCAAGGTAAAACCTGCGCTTACGCCGATGGCGAAATCGCCGCGATAGCCGTATCCAGGCAATTAACCTTAGTGACCCGAAACACCCAAGATTTTCAGCATTTCCAAAACTTGGCGGTGCAAAACTGGTTTGAATAAATTTGATAAATAAAATATGAACAACACACCAACAGGTTTATTTGGCTTGGTCAATTCAAATCGAGATTTTAGCAAAGCCAATGCCTGGGGTAAAAATCAATTTAATTCCAGTTTCCCAGCAGCCTTGTCTTTTATTACAGCCCGTTTGGAAAACGACTGGTAAATCATCCAAGCTTTCCGATAACTGTTTGGATGTCTTTGTCTGGAGCGATGCCGCTTTTGCTTGGTTTATAGCTCAAGTATCAAAAAGCGAAGGGATTACCCAAAAAATAACCCGACAAACCAGAACCAGTATTTGGTTATACAAAATGTTATTGGATATTGTCACGCAAGGCCGTTTTGACCATGCCGACATTATTGATAAGCTCTCTTATAATACCAAAAATGATAAGGCTTTTGCCTCGGCAGGTAATGTCACTAATCCTTATATGGCGTGCGATAATTTGACGACACCCAGAATTAGTAAAGACGAGATAAAGCATATTATCTTAGGCGGTGGCCAAAACCTGCTGAGTCCTGAACGTCGTTTTGATGCGATTATTTTTAATTCCCCTGAGTTATTTTTATGATTTCTGCTGTTGATTTATTTTGTGGCTGTGGCGGCCTATCACTAGGCTTTCAAAAAGCGGGGATAAAT
>JAQTNZ010000285.1 GCA_028713595.1 Methylovulum sp.
TGTGGAGCCAAGGGCAGTTGGATAAAAATCTCCATGATTATGCGTTAAAACATAAATTCAAACGCAAGAACAGTTTCCAGTTGTGGTCGGAGGACAGTGGGTTTTTTACTAAGTCAACGGACACGCCCAATTTTTCCGTGCATGGTTTTGATAAGGGCCATATCGACAGCAAATTGTGGTATGTGTTTGATGAGGTTTTGCAAACCAATGCCTTAGGCCGGGATTACGAGCGGAAAATCGCCTTTCAGCTATGGTCGAAAAAAGATGGCTTGTTGTTGCGCTCGGAAAGTGCGCCGAAATTTGCGTTTTCTAAAGAAGACGATGGCTTTAGCCATGCCAATATTGACGGGCAATTGTGGCATGTGTTCAGCATTTCCGATGCCACGGGGCAATATGTGGTGCATGTCGGGCAAAAAGAGGAGATCCGCGCCGAATTGACGGACGAAATATCCGCGCATACGGCCTTGCAGTTGCTGATAGGCCTGCCGTTTTTAGGGTTGGTGATTTGGTTTATTGTCGGGCATTGCTTAAAGCCGTTGGATAGGCTGGAGCGCTCATTGTCCAAGCGCGAGGCGAGTTACCTGAAACCGTTGTCCACGCGTAAATTGCCTAATGAGATTTTGCCGGTGGTCAATGAGATCAACAACCTGTTCGCCCAGCTTGAGCAGGCGTTTGAACATGAGCGCCGCTTTACCTCAGATGCCGCGCATGAGTTGCGCACACCGCTGGCGGGGCTGTTGACCCAGGCGCAGGTGGCCTTGCGCACCCATGATGATAGTGTCCGCAAGCAGGCGTTAAAGCGTATTGAGCAGGCGGTTAACCGCATGACCTATATGGTGCAACAATTGCTGACCTTTTCGCGCATTGAATCCAGCGCGGAATTTTTGACCCAAGAGTCGATACCCCTAGGGCGCGAGGTGGTGCAGATTGTTGCCGAACTGGAGCCGGAAGCCTATAAAAAAGGCATTTTTATGGAGTTTGTCGAAGACAACCCGCTGCCTGTGCAGGTCAATCCGCCGTTAATGGCGATTTTAATCCGTAATATTATCGACAACGCCATCAAATACACCCCCGCCAAAGGCTCGATCCTGATTAGCCTTACCGGCAAGGACAAGCAGCTGTTGTTGTCGGTGGAAGATTCAGGGCCGGGCATTGCCCCAGATCACTACGAAAAATCCCTGCAACGCTTCCATCGTTGCACCGAAACGGCGCATACCGCCCCAGGTACCGGCTTGGGATTTTCCATCGTGGAGCGCATTGCCGCCATCCACAATGCCGATTTGATTTTGGGCGTGTCCCAACTGGGCGGCTTGAAAGTGACTATAGGGTTTCCGTTGCCAGGGCAGGATGCCGGCCAATCTTGGCAAAAGAAATTGAGCTTTTTTAACAGATTGGCCGAGCATAATGAGTAGTTTACGCTTCGGCAACCACCGGATTTGTTAAGGTGCCGATACCCTCAATCTCTATGCGCACAGTTTGCCCGGGTTTTAGGTAGCCGCGCGGCTTCATCTTAACCCCGACCCCGGCGGGGGTGCCGGTGCTGATGACATCGCCCGGTTCCAAGGTCATGGCTTGCGACAAATAAGCCACCATTTCATAGCAGTTAAACAGCATCTGTCCGGTGTTGGCGTTTTGGCGCAATTCCCCGTCCACCCAGGTTTTGATGGCTAAATTGTGCGGGTCGGCTATTTCATCGGCGGTGACTAGCCATGGCCCTAAAGGCCCGCAGGTGTCAAAGGATTTGCCGATCATCATCGTAGGCGAGTGCATTTGCCAGTCACGCACCGTCACATCATTGGCGATGGTGAAACCGGCAATGACTTCGTGGGCTTTGTCCATCGGGACATGGCGGCAGCGTTGGCCGATGACAAACGCCAGCTCGCCCTCATAATCGAGCTTGTCCGAGACTTTTGGTTGCTGGATGGCGATGCCTGGGCCGATTATACAAGTGTTTTGTTTGGTGAAAAAACTGGGGTAGTCAGGGCGCTCGCGTCCGGTTTCGGCAATATGGTCGGCATAATTGAGGCTAATCGCCAGGTATTTTCCAGGCCTTGGCACAGGAGCTGCTAGTAAAACTTCCGACAAAAGGATGCGCGTCCCGCCCCCCTCTATTAAGCGTTGCATGGCCGCCAACGCCCCAGTGCCCGCACTAAGAAAGTCCAGCATCTGCGAGGGAATGCCAGTGTCGCCATAGCTATCAATAACATAATTATCAACGACTGCGCCGATGCGCGTCCTGTTTTGGTGCGTAAAAGTGACTAATTTCATAGATAATGATAAGTTGGTTGAAACTGCCCTTAGGCAAGGGAATTATTAACATTGACGGTATTATGTGCACAATGCTATCTTTCGCAAAATTCCCCCGTAAACGGGGGGAATAGCATAGCCGTTGACGGCACAGCGACTGTGGGAATATACAACAATAAACTATAACCTAAGCACAACCTGTAAAACAATTGCCGGTTGGCATCTGCATCACGAGGAACACAAGAATGAATTCAAATTGGATCGCTCCTTCCATCCTGTCCGCCAATTTCGCCAAATTAGGCGAAGAAGTTGATACTGTGTTGGCTGCCGGGGCCGATGTTGTGCATTTTGACGTTATGGACAACCATTTTGTCCCTAACCTGACCATCGGGCCATTGGTCTGTGACGCGTTAAGAAAACACGGCGTAACCGCTCCGATTGACGTGCATTTAATGATCGAGCCTGTTGACCGTATTATCCCTGATTTTGCCAAAGCCGGTGCCAGCATTATCACCTTTCACCCCGAAGCTTCCGTGCACATTGACCGGACCTTGCAACTGATCCATGACAATGGTTGCAAAGCGGGGCTGGTGTTTAACCCAGGTACGCCGTTGCATTATTTGGAGTATGTCATGGACAAACTGGACATTATTTTGTTGATGTCGGTCAACCCAGGTTTTGGCGGCCAATCGTTTATCCCTTCGGCGTTGGACAAATTGCGCCAAGTCAGAAAAATCATTGACGATAGCGGTTTGGATATCCGTTTGGAAATTGACGGTGGTGTCAAAACCGACAATATCCGCGCCATTAAGGCGGCGGGTGCTGATACCTTTGTGGCCGGTTCGGCGATTTTTAGCCAGCCAGATTATAAGAAAGTGATTGACGATATGCGGGCGGAATTGGCTTTGGCCGTGTAAACGGCAGTTTTGGAGTTTGGCAGTTGCCTTTGTCCTTAAAAGGTGGCTGTCTGACTGACTGACTGACTGTCTTATTATTTGGTGTACTGATATATTTTCTAAAACTTATGTCCGCTTTTTGTTTCTGATCATCTTTTAAGGGCAGCAAAATAAAGCCTGTCATCCTCCTAAAATGTTTTTTCCTAGAAATGTGCCTGTTAAGGTTTGTCTGTATCGTTTATCGCTATTCTTAATAGAAGTAAAGAACCCTTAAGCCTTTTTTGGTGTTTCAACCCAGTAATAATAAATTGATTGGAAATCGATATATGAATGAAAAAACTGCTGTCCAAGTGTTTAGCGATATTAGAATTTTACTTTATGCTAATAAATCTGATGAAGCATTAGCAATGGCAGAGTCGGCATTGCTGCTTTTTCCTAATGAGGCCGAAGGCTATTTTTGGTGTGCCGAAAGCTATGGCCATAAGGGTGAATCCGCCAAAGCCATTGACTATTTGAAAAAAGCCTGTGCATTAGATGCTTATTCAGTGAGTTATCTTGGGCGGCTTGCCGAGCATTATTTGTTTACTGGGCAACTGGATTTGGCCATTGAATATTATCAGAAATCATTGGCGATAGAGCCTTTAGTGTGGGCGTATATAGGGCTAGGCAATGCTTTTGAGAAAAAAAGCATGATACCGCAAGCTATCGGAGCCTTTGAAAAGGCATTGGGGCTAGGCGATCATCTTCCTAGAATAGTTGCGCGGTTACAGTTGTTGAAACAGGCCTACAATGATGCGCCCAATGCAAAATCTGAAGCCCCAATCCGCGAAGATATAGTTGGGCAACACGATGATAATGAGCCATTGGCTAAGCGTGATGATAATGAGCCATTTGCCAATAAACGGTTGGAATTGGCAAATATGGCCCGCCTGGAGGGTGACAACGCCAAAGCACTGTCGCTTTATTCGGAATATCTGTTTGAAAATCCGACGGATGTTTTGATAAACCATAGGGTAGGCGATCTTTATTTGCATTTGAAGCAATATGACAGGGCGAAAGAATATTATCAAAAAACCTTAGCAATAGATCCTGGTTTTTTTTGGGCGTTGCACAATTTAAGCTTGGTGTCGGGAATATCAGGGGATTGGCCACAGGCATTACATTATTATGCCCAGCTTTGTCAGCTTAGGCCGGGTTTTTGGGATGAATGTCTGGAAGATTATACGGTTCAGGCGCATCTGGGGTATTTATTTTTGCACAGTGATGCCTTAGACGATGCGAAACGGGTTTTTGAACATGCGTTGGCATTGTCGCCCAAAGGCTGGGAAAGTTATCTGGGGATAGCCCTCTGTTTGAATAAGGAAGGTAAGTCCGAAGCGGCGTTGGATATGGCCAAAAAAGGCTTGGTCTTTTGTAAAGGGAATAAAGAATTACAAGCGTTTATTGATGCCACCAATATGATTATAGC
>JAQTNZ010000286.1 GCA_028713595.1 Methylovulum sp.
CTGCAAGATTTTCAGGATCGTCAAGGACGTTTACCGGGGCAAACACAAAAACTACTCCCTGACATGGAGCTTGGTGGCCGCGCTGGTTAACCTGAGATATGGCAATATTTAGGAAAGATGTCTAATACTTACAAAGACCAGGTAGTACTGGTGGGCTTAAACCAAACGGATGTGTTGTTGCAACGAGTCAATAATGGCAGTGATTTCCAACTTATTATTAAAGCAACGGGCGAATCTTTGTATATAGAAGTTACGCATTGACAGCAGAGACTATATAAAAATCATATACTTAAAGCTTCTTTGTGAAAAATACAGTCCAGTCATAATTTAAAGGAAACCTATAAATTTAAATTTTCAATACATTGATTTTAAACAGTAAAAATTTTTACATCAATTCGCATTGGCATGGTTTTCAAAAAGTCCTTTCTGTCAATGCGTAACTTCTAGTATATTAATTATCAATATGCTGAAGGACACGCCATTTACTCCTTCAAATTTAATGACGGTATCCTGACAGCAGATCAAATCGCCGTCCAGTTAGCCATAGGCAGCAACGGTGATGATGTTTTGTATGGTGACAATGGCAACAACACCCTGACGGGCAAAGCCGGAAATGACACGCTGAATGGTTGGGGCGGCAAGGATATTTTGGATGGCGGGGCTGGCGATGATGTTTTGGATGGCGGCCTAGGCACCGACACCTATTTGCTGGGTAAAGGTTCAGGCCATGATTTTATTATCGGCGATAATGATATTGACCAAATCCAGTTCACCGATGTGGGCTTGTTTGACCTTACGGGTATTCTGTATGAAGGTACAGGCCACTTACATATTTCGTATGCCGCCAACGATCAATTGACCTTACAAAATTTTAGCTCCAGTACAACAGATACTTTGCAGTTTGCAAGCGGTGATTCGATTAACCAATTTGTCATTGGTTACGCTGGCAATGACACATTGACGGGACAAAAAACGATGCCCTCGCAGGTTTTGCAGGGACTGACACACTAAAAGGCAAAACCGGCAACGATGTGTACTTTATCGAAGACAGTACCGATATTATTGTCGAAAACACGGGTGAAGGCATCGATACCGTGTTGACTTATGTTAACCTGACCTTGGTGGACAATGTCGAAAATATCGGCCTTTTGGCAGGGGCCACTAACGCTACGGGCAACACCCTAAATAATGTCATAAAAGGTAATACCGCCGCGAACATGCTGGATGGCGGCGATGGCGATGACCTGTTGAATGGCGATAATGGCAATGATATCTTGTTCGGTGGCAACGGCACTGATACCTTAGCGGGCGGCAACGGCACTGATTTGCTGGATGGCGGCACAGATGCGGACATCCTGAAAGGCGGAGTCGGTGATGACAGTTATATTGTGGACAATAGCGGTGACACCGTGGTGGAAAATACCGGCGAAGGCACGGACTCCGTGCAAAGCACCGTCACTTATAGCTTGGCCGCCAATGTCGAAAACCTGACGCTTACAGGAATTGCCGCCATTAACGGCACGGGCAATACCCTCGCCAACACATTGGTCGGCAATTCGGCGGCAAACACCTTGGATGGCGGCACAGGTGCAGATACCCTAAAAGGCGGTACGGGTGACGATTTGTATTGGGTGGACGATGCCGGCGACACGGTGCAAGAAAACACCGGCGAAGGCACGGACACCGTGCAAAGCACCGTCACTTATAGTTTGGCCGCCAATGTAGAAAACCTGACGCTTGCAGGGATTGCCGCCCTTAACGGCACGGGCAATACCCTTGCCAACACGTTGGTCGGCAATTTGGCGGCAAACATCTTGGATGGCGGTGCTGGTGCGGACACCCTTAAGGGCGGCTTGGGCAATGACGTGTATATCGTTGATAACAGTGCCGATACGGTGGTAGAAAATACGGCGGAAGGGACAGATACCGTACAAAGTTCGCTCTCTTACACGCTAACGGCAAATGTGGAAAACCTGACCTTGACCAAACTTGCCACGATCAATGGTACGGGCAATGATCTTGCCAATGTGATCACCGGCAATGCCGCCGCCAACCTGTTGGATGGAGGGGCTGGCAATGACACATTGAAAGGCGGCGCAGGTGCAGATACGATGAAGGGCGGTTTGGGCAACGATGTTTATCAGGTTGATAATGCCGCCGATGTGGTGATTGAAAACAGTGGCGAAGGGACAGATTTGATTTTAAGTTTGGTGACCCGCAGTTTGGCGGGGGTATTTGTTGAAAACCTGACCTTAACCGGAACCTATGCCATCAACGGCATAGGCAACAGCTTGGGCAACAACATTGTCGGCAATATAGCAACCAATACGTTGGATGGAGGTTCTGGCAATGACACGCTGGACGGTGGGCAAGGCAATGATACCCTAATCGGCGGTGTGGGTGCAGACACGCTGACCGGCGGTGCTGATGCCGACACCTTTGTCTTCAGTACGGTGGTGGGCGGTTCGGATAAGGTGCTGGATTTTCAAACAGGCGTGGATAAGTTGCAATGTTTAGATAACGCTGCCGGACTTAATATCGGCAACGGCAACCATGTCATTGACAATGCCATATTGATTAGCAACCACGGCGGCTTCTCCAACTTGGCGGAATTAGTAGTGGTGTCTCCTGACATCATCGGCACAATCACTTCTGGCAAGGCCGCCACCGATATTGGCAGTGCCGCTACGGCTTATGCAATAGGAGACACCCGCTTGTTTGTGGTTGACAACGGCGTGGACAGCGCGTTGTATATGTTCAAATCGGCGGGTGCGGACGCGCTGGTCAGTAGCACGGAGCTGACCTTGGTCGGCTTGTTGCAAAGCACCGTACAAACGGCTTTGGCAGACTATACGTTTGCTTGATTGCTGGGTAAAATGCGTTAAAAAGCGCGGCGGTCTTGCCCGATCCGCGCTTTCTTGTAATCAGCAAGTATATCCGGCAATTTTTGTCTACCCTTCAGGCTTCAGAGATAAATGCCGTACCTATGGCAATAGGGTAGATGGTTACAAAAACGATGGGGAAGGCCAAATCCTAAACCACATCCAGGTTCTCATTTTCGTAAAGCCGGGTTTTCTTCCAACCCAAGAATTTTTCGTCGTGAAATTCCAGATCGTTATCTATGGCAAACTCATAGCAGCTTCTGAACAAACGGGCGGTGCGGAAAGCGTGCAATTCATCATCGGGGGTGACCCGCTCGACATTACCGACCTGAAAAGTTTTGTTTCTGGCCTTGCCATTGCAGACCCAGAACACCGTGTAGCATAAATAGCTTTTGTCTTTACGGTGGTCAAACTTGATGGTTCTGGACACGCCAGTCAGGCCTGTCGTGGTTTTGTTTTTAGGGGGTTTCAGAAAGCGGGTTTTGCTGCCCTTTAAGACCACCAACATTTGGTCGCGCCAGGTAATGGCGGCTTGCAATGATTTGTTTCTGTTACCCCAAAGCTTATGCGAAAAATAACGGCTGCTCTCTTTGCCACGCCTGACAATGCGGACTTGATACCCGAAAACATCGGGTTCGGTGATATGTTTATTTTTTTCCATGGAAATACCCTTCCCCAAGTATATATTTAGATTATTAGTGGCAAGGCTATGCCGCCTTTACTTTATAGTTTTAAAAAATCGTTAACCAATCTGTAACTTTACTGTCATAAATTATCGCTAAAGCCTATATAAAAGCAAGCAAAAATTGCGGCACTAGACAAATCCTTACTGATCTAGTGTAGAATACGCCCTACGCCACTTGCATAGTGGCTGATGAAACCCAATAAAAATTTATTTTTCAATATCTTGGAGATAGTCGATGAGCGTATTAGTCGGTAAGCAAGCCCCTGATTTTACAGTCCCTGCCGTTTTAGGTGATGGGCAAATAGTTGATTCATTTAGCTTTTCCCAAGCCACTGAAGGCAAGTATGCGGTAGTGTTTTTCTATCCGCTGGATTTTACTTTCGTCTGCCCAAGTGAGCTGATCGCCTTGGATCACCGTATTGACGAATTCACCAGCCGTGGCGTTGAAGTGATTGCCGTTTCTATTGATTCGCATTTCACCCACAATGCGTGGCGCAACACCCCTATCAATAAAGGCGGCATAGGCCCAGTCCGTTATACAATGGCGGCCGATTTGGCACACAGCATTTGCAAAGCTTATGATGTTGAAGCCGCCTCCCCTGCCGTTGCTTACCGTGGCTCGTTCCTGGTTGACCGTAGCGGCTTGGTGCGTTACCAAGTCGTCAATGACCTGCCATTAGGCCGTAACATGGACGAATTGTTGCGCATGGTTGACGCGCTGCAATTCCACGAAGAACACGGCGAAGTATGCCCCGCTGGTTGGACTAAAGGTGATGCGGGCATGAACGCAAGCCCTGCCGGTGTTGCCGAATATTTGGACAAAAACGCTGACAAACTGTAAGCAGTTTAAGTTAACCCCCCGCTTACAATAAAGGCGCGTTGCTTGGGCAACGCGCCTTTTTTAATGGGCTTAAGTCCGCTTTTAACGCTTTATTTTTGCGTATCCTCCACGCCCTCATGGTATTTTTATCCCTTCTTTGCAACAAACCGTCCGCCACCGCATGAAAACAGAAACCCGCCCCGAGTATTTTGAAGCGCCTT
>JAQTNZ010000287.1 GCA_028713595.1 Methylovulum sp.
CGGATAGCCAGTTGTCCAACCGCACACTTGGTTGGCGGTTTGGTCGCCTTCCTTGCCCGCCAAGGGCAAACCGGAACAGCGGGTGTTTTGGTCGTTAATGTCCTTAATCATCTCCGAGAGCGTTTGCACAGTCAGCTCGGCTTGGCTATAGGCCAACGCCCCCGCCGCCCACGTCACCACGCCGTATTTTGCCGCTTTGAGCTGGTCGGCAATGCCCTGCAAATCGGCCACCGCCAATCCCGCCACGCAGGCGCTACGGATGGGCTGTTTTTTTACCAACGCGCGTAAAACCGCCATGACTTCGGGCAAGTCTGCCGTGGCGCATTCAAACACTTGGGCTGGATTGCCGTTAGGCGAAGTCGAGGCGCTGCCGCTGGGGGCTTTGCCCAAATAGATCACCTGCCGTTGGCTGGAATCCGCAACGAACATGGCATCCGTCCACAAATAACGCTCGAAAAAGCGCGGTGCGAAGGCTTCCAAATCCGTACCGACAACCAGCAGCACATCACAACGGTTTTTCACTTCCGCCAGTGTGGTGTTCATCCAACCGGAGTCTTGCAAGGCCAAGAAGTTATTGCGGGCGCCGACAAAATTCATATTATCGACCACCGCGCCGCAATGGTCGGCCAAAGCCAACAGCCCGCGCATCCCATTGACATCGGTGGCGCAACCGCCAATCACTGGCAGTTTGGTGTCTTTCAACAACGCCGCCGCACGGGCCACCGCCACTTCCAAGCTAACCGCTTGTCCGTCCACACGGGCGCTAGTGTCGGTGATGGCCTGTTCAAACAGCGGCGTATTGACCGCACAGCCATTGGCTGTCACTTTCAGCGATAAGCCGTCCACCTGAATGCTCAGGTCATCCGTGCCGATACCGCAAAAAGGACTGGGTACTTCTGTTATTTCTATCATTGAAACGTCCTTTACTCATGAGGGATTTTAAGATGCGGACAAACGCCCAACAGCCAAGATTCTTGTGCGTATTCTAACGCGAATTAAATTGACTGTCTCAATAACGCTATACAACACGCACTAACAATAGGTGGCGGGTTTAAACAAACGACACTAAGGTCGCGTAGGATTTCTTGAAAAGCCACAGAGGGTGTGGCTTTATGCCATTTTCAAGCTTGCCCATTTTTACCCTGTTTAACCTGCCGTTTCTTGGGAAGCCTTAACCATCATTCGCCTATTGTTCCCACGCTCCGGCGTCACTGCCATTAAGTTGAGGATTTGTGCCTGTAATTTCAACAAGATAGGATTAGCCGTTCGCCTGTCCCCAGACCACCCTTGTGGTGGAGCTTGTCGAAGGGTGGGCGGTTAATCCGGTCATGGTTCGACAAGCTCACCACGAACGGATTAACTTACTACGACCTTAACTCGATAGCATTTTCTATATTATTGAAATTAAAGTCATATTCCTTAACTTAATGGCGGCGATAGAGGATGATTGGGGGAATGCTTGGGAAAAAGAGCGTGAGAGAGCGGGCGCAAGAAAAAAATCCTTCTTGATGAAGCCCCAAAAGAGAAAGAACAGCATGAAAGGCAGGTGCAGCCAAAGGCGGACGGCAAAAAGGGAGGGATTGCCGCGTTTATGAAAAACGCAGGGGATTTAAAATAAGTCCGCGTGTGTCCCTGTCCTAACAAACGTTATGGTCAGCCAAGCAGCTTAGATGCTGGGCATCACGGGCAGCGATGAAACCGAGCTGGACAAATACATGGACGAGGGCGGTGTGGCGTATTTTGAGGCGTTCAATGTGGAAAAATCGGGGCAAACTTATAGGGTCGGCTCCGCCACAATTTGGCAGGTTATGCTTATCCATAATGCCCTTGACGACATCAACAAGGATTTGCAGCGTTACCTCATCCCCGAAAAGGATGCAGACATAGCAAGTTTTGTTTCGGTTGCTTTTAGTAATTAGAAAATCACTTTTTCTAAATGCTTTCTTGGGGTAGCACCCGATATAAAGGCACATATTCAGAACGCAGACAACGCCTGATGATTTGGTGGGGTAATAAATTAAATTGGAGGGGATATTGCAAAAAAAGATAAAGCCACGCAAAAAAAGTAGGCGTAGCTAGAAATATATGTTAAAGTTTTAGTAGTTTTTGAATGTCACCTCAAAAACCCCCTCCCATTTGGAGGTCAAATCGCTCTTGGGAGGTTTTCTTAACCAATATAGGAGAATCCTATTGTTAGTGAACCTTTTGCAGTACGCAAACCATTTCATTGATACTGTTACTATTCACATAGCGTCAACTATGTTCGTAGCTTATATAATGAAGCATTAAAACTAACAGTCTGTATTGGATACTGGCAATATCCAGTACAGCTTTTTCCTCTTGAAACCTTTGAAGAAAAGACAATAAATAGCCTATCTACGAAACATATGGCGCAAGAATCCCGCACCGTCCAGCCTTGGTTTGACTTGAAGCCAAGCATCTTTGATGGGCCAATACAATAAATCTGTTATTTTGAACAGAATTATCTATTAGGTGAGGCCGACTATTGCACGCTAATACATCTAACGGTTGCAGGACACTATACGCAAACGGATATATCTTGTCAACCATTTTACAGAGGCAGCGTGGAATTGTCAGAGGCAGCGTGAAATTGTCAGAGGCAGCGTGGAACATTAAGTTCTTAACCACCTATAAAGCGTCCGCCGAGACACGCCCAGCGACTTTGCCACAGTGTCATGGTGTTCGCCTTGCTCTATGAGTTTTCGGGCGTGGGCGACCTGTTACGAGGTTAGTTTCACCTTCCGCCCCATCTTCACGCCACGGGCAACCGCAACAGCCCTGCCCGCCTTGGTGCGCTCCTGAATCAATGAGCGTTCCAGCTCCGCCAGTATCCCGACCATTTGCCACATTGCCCGCCCCGTGGGCGTGGTGGTGTCTATGGCTTCGGTGAGCGACTGGAAAGCCACACCCCTTGTTGAGTTCATCCAGTAACACGATAAGGTCATCCAGCAACCGGCCCAGCCGGTCTAGTTTGCAAACTATCAGCGTGTCACCACCCGCCAGGCCCTTAAGGCACTTCGCCAGCTCCGACCGCTTGGCATTCGCCGCGCTTGCCTTGTCGGTAAATATCCGCCCACACCCCGCGCCACCTTTAGCGCATCGGTTTGTAAGTCGGGGTTTTGTTCGTCAGTTGATACCCTTGCATAGCCGATTTTCATGGCTTATTCCTCTTTGCTTTCTAAGGAATGCCAAATCCTCAGAATTACTGGAATAACGCCGTCTAATCGGTATCTTATGACATAACCCCTCTTTCCGAAGGAGACAAAAATTTCACGGTCTTGACGACCTTCTAGCCTTTTGCCTAAAGCTGGAAAATTTACTAAAGAAAGAGCTGATTTTCTAATGGCTTGAATAGAACGTTTTGCTGCTTCTGGATTTTCTGATTTTATAAAATCATGTAAACGTTTTATGTCGCGTTGCGCTGCGGGCGACCCTATTAAAGCAGTTCTGGGTTTGGGCATTCGCTTTCCTTTCCTGCTTCCAAGTCATCAAACCATGCTGACATAGTTTCATGAGTAACCCCTTTTCCCGTTAGCTTGTATTCTTCCCAAGCTTCATCGGCTTCACGATTACGCGCTTCAAAGGCTTCCTCTTTTTCAATATATTCCCTAATAGCTTCCCGCATTAACCAATGCGGGGTGCGTTGACGGGCTTCACCTAACGCTTTTAAGCGGTCATAGGTTGCTTCGTCCAGTTTTACAGCTTTGTTTGTTGCCATGTTAGCCACCTCAAGTATTAATAATCAATAATAGGTACTGACGATATATACCGCAAAACAAAAATGATGGCAAGCGTTAAAAAAACAAGGGTCAAAAAGCCGTATTTTCATAAGCCTTTTTGTCCTTGATTTATGGCACAAATAAGCCCTTGATTTAGCAGGGTTGGGGTTTGTGTCAAATATCTTCAATTGTGGCACAAAGCAGGTAGGGTTTACTGTCACTGCCATTAAGTTAAGGATTTTGGCTCTATATGGGTTTTGGGGGCTTTTTATCGTTAAAAAATATAGCGAAAAATCCTTCTTGATGAAGCCCCAAAAGAGAAAGAAAAGAATGAAAGGTAGGTGCAGCCAAAGGCGGACGGCAAACAGGGTGGGATTGCCGCGTTTATGAAAAGCGCAGGGGACTTAAAATAAGTCCGCGTGAGTCCCTGTCCTAACAAACGTTATTGTGTTTTCTTCATCATCCAGAATATAAACCAGCAACCAATCGGGGCGGATGTGGCATTCGTAGCACCCTAGGTAATCCCCCATGAGCGGGTGGTTTTTATGCTTGGGTTCTAATGGTTTATTGGCTATGAGTAAGCCCATAACCTCTTTTATTTCACTTATTTTGAGGTTCCTTCTTTTGCATTTTTCCAATTCTTTTTGGAATTTTTTTGTGAAGACCGGTTTTCTCATTAGATACCCAGTTTGTCAAATAAATCATCGGCATCATTGCACACAACCAAATCTAAACCTTGTTTGGCTTTAGCAATAGCCTGTGCAGATTCATCGTTGGGTGTGTATTCGATAGGGAAAGGGATCGAGTGGGTTCTGCGGACTTGGGAGAAGAACATTTTTACCGCTT
>JAQTNZ010000288.1 GCA_028713595.1 Methylovulum sp.
GTTGTTCCAGGATATTGCCGTGATCCCGATTCTCGTCATCATGCCGCTATTGGCACTGCATGGCGTACCCACCACGGCCCATACCAGCTTAATTGCCGCCTGGCCCGGTTGGGCACAAGCTTTGATTGTCGCCTGCGTCATTGCCGCAGTGATAATTGCCGGACGCTATCTGTCCCGCCACTTGTTCCGGGAAATCGCCAAAACCCGCTTACGCGAGGTATTCACCGCCCTATCCTTGGCCGTGGTGGTGGGTATCACCTTGCTCATGCAAATGGTTGGCGTATCGCCTGCGTTAGGTGCATTTGTCGCGGGTGTGGTACTGGCAAATTCGGAGTATCGCCACACCTTGCAAACCGACATCGAGCCTTTCAAGGGCTTGTTGTTAGGCTTATTTTTCATCTCGGTCGGCATGGGTATGGATTTTGCGCTATTTGCAAAAGCACCACTGCCTTTATTGCTGTCAGTAAGCCTATTGCTGTCCGTAAAGGCAGTGATATTGTTTGTGTTGGGTAGGATATTTGGGCTAAACACCTTAAATAACCTAGGATTTGCCTGTGCGTTAGCGCAAGGCGGCGAGTTTGCCTTTGTTCTGTTCCAGTTTGCCGGCGGCTTAGCTATCTTGCCGGAAGCGCCAGCGAAATTTTTGACCCTCGTCATTGCCATCTCCATCGCGGCGACGCCCTTGTTGATGTTGATCTATAGCCGCCTTATCGTACCCAGATTCATGAGCTTGCTACCGGAGCAACCCTATGATGGCATCACTGAAGAAAATTCTATCATTATCGCCGGGTTCGGACGTTTTGGGCAGATTATCGGGCGATTCCTCACCGCCCAAGGCATTAAGGCGACCGTGCTGGAAAAAGACCCGGATCAAATCGAATTGCTCAGGAAATTCGGTTTCAAAGGCTATTTCGGCGATGCCTCACGGCTGGATTTGTTGCACAGCGCCAAAGCCGCCAAAGCAAGGTGGCTAATTGTCGCCGTTGATGACCCTGAAACCAGCCTGGCAATAGTCAAGCTGGCAAAAGCCGAATTCCCGCAATTAAAGATATTCGCCCGCGCCCACAACCGCCGTCATGCCTATGAACTGCACAAGGCGGGTGTCGATTATTACAAACGCGAAATCTTTGATTCCTCACTGGCAATGGCACAACACATTATGGTGGCATTAGGAAATGACGAAGCTGACATACAGGCGAAAGCCCTGCGTTTTAAGCAATATGATGAAGCGGCACTAAAACAATCATTTGCCTTTTTTGATAACGAACCGGAACTGGTCAATTTTGTGAGGACGCAGCGGATTGAGCTCGAACGCATTTTACAGGACGATGTATCTGAAGATATTGATAAAAATATTTAAAAATACAGCTATTGCATCACCGCAAATTCATGGGTATTGATGCCCAATGGTTTGCCATCCGCAGTCTCCACCTTGGCGACCAGCTCATAATGCCCTACCGGCAAATCGTGCCACGCTAGGGTTTTTACCGCCAAACCGCTGTCGGCGGCAATGTCGATGTCCAGTGTGTTCGTTTCCAACAAGGTGGTGGCATTGCGCAGACTATAGGCCAAGCGGGCGTTCAGGAACGTTTTTTGCAGGTCGTTGACCAACCATAAGGTAAATGTCGCCGCCTCGCCTTGCTTAAAGTTTTCCTGCTCCCAGGCAAAACTAGGCAGCACGGGCTGATAGGCCTGTTGCAAGGCGTAATAGCCAGCCTTAGGGATGCGCCAATAATCGACGACCCCCCAATTCATTGACGGCCAGTCTTCCACAAACATAAATTGGAAGATGCTGTTGACAGGCTGGTAACGTTGGCGGCGGTAAGACTCCGCCGCCAATTTAATGACTTTTACCTGATAGGCCTGGGTGTTGCCAACAAATTCGGCAGGGTTCGCCCCCATCGGCACTTTGGCGAGCGTAAAGGTTTCCTTGCGTTGGAAGTTATGGTACTCCCAGTTATCCCATTGTGGTTCGGTGGTCGGCCATAAATCGGTTTCGCTAAATATTTTTCTTAGCGAGGGCAAGCCCGGTAAGGCTTGCGCCCCGTATTCGGTGATGATGTCAAAACCGGCCGGCTTGTTATAATCCTGCCAAACGCCCGAATACCAGCCCAACCACGGATGCTCTAAGGTGCCGGAAAAGGCGTGGACATGGCGGGTGTTGTCCATTGGCGCAATGGCCGTATAGAGCGTGTCGTTCAGTAACTTATTATAATTTTCCGTATAGCTTTTATATTTATATTTCATCCACTTGGCATCCCAAGCGGGTTCATTGATAAGGCTCCAAGTGATAATGGAAGGATGGTTGTAATAGCCGTTGACCATGTCTTGAGCTTGCCGGACCGCATTGTCACGGAACTTAGCATCATCAACATAGCCCCATAATAAGGGAAAATCTTGCCAAACCAACAGGCCTTCCTCGTCACAACGGCGATAAAACGCTTCAGCGGTGATATGGGCATGGATACGCACGGCATTGATATTGGCCGCCTTCATCAACGCGACATCATAGGCAAAACGGGCATCCGTCATTTCCCCCAACCATTGCGAGGCAATGTAATTGGTCCCGCGCAAAAATAGCCGCTGACCATTGAGCAACCAGATTTTCTTGACACTATCATAAGCCACTTCACGAAACCCAAAGGTCTCGATTTTATTGTCAATAACTTTACCGCCGACCAGCACGGCGACTTCGACAGCGTACAGGTTCGCTTCTCCCTGTTCCCAAGGCCACCACAGCCGCGCATGTTTGACAGTGACCGGGATATTCAACGGGTTATAGCCGGGTGTTAGCTGCCGTTCCGTTTGCTCAACCGTCACCTCGGAGGAGGCGAAGTTGTAGGGTTTCACCGTCAGGCGCACAATTGCGCCAACCGGGGTAGGCCGTTGCCAATTGACTTGAAAGGCCACATTGGCGGTGGCTTGGTCTTGTACCCGATCCAACACAGGGCTGACCTTAACTTGGAAGATTTCGGCCACGTCATGGAATTCCACATCCACCTCCCCCCAAATACCCCCCGTATTATGCTCTTGGCCGCGCTCCGACCACGCCCCACCCGGGCGAGTATCATGGTGGCCAAAAATACCCTTTATCAGCCGCTTATGCAACGACCAATCAGCCCCCATCGCTTCCAAAGGACTGTCCACTTTCACGGTCAGGACATTATCCTTGCCAAACAGCGCAACGTCGCTTGCATCAAAGCTAAAATGCTGGAAATAACCCTCATGGAACCCCAAATAACGCCCATTCAGCCAAACATCGGCCATGTAATCCACACCAGCAAAATTCAGGCTGACGCGCTTGCCCTTAAGCGCTTTAGGCAACTCAAAATGCTTTCTGTACCAAGCCACCCCACTGATGTCCTGGCCTTCGAGATACCAGTTGTCGGGTACTTTAATATCAGTCCACGCGCTGTCATTCAGGGCGGGTTCGTATAATTTAACGTCTTTGGCATCTCCAGCCTTAAATTTCCACGACCCTGCCAAAGGGATAACAGGCCGCACCGACTGCATGGCAACGGGCAGGCCTGTTGATAGGGAAGGGGGCGAAGGATAGGCCGCCAACGGCATTATCTCTGCCAAAAGCAATACTTTCCTTATGATAGGCAAATGTTTTTTAAGGTATATCATGATGTTCCCTGTGAACGGCTTGTATAGCCTTGTCAGTTTATGCAGACAAGCCGATATTTTATAATATCCGGTAGTTTTAGTTGCCGATAGGCTTAATGTACTTTATCCATACCGGTTTTAATACTATTTAAGCCCACACCGCCTTCGGGCAGATTGTCAAAATCCGTAGGGGCAAAATCAGGCGCCAACTCGGCCAAATAATCGGCTTCAATAATGTTGCCGATGCCCATAACTTCAACTGCCAGCCAATAAAACAGCCAATGGTGACGCATTATTGTCCAGACCCATCTCAATCAAGCCTGTCCAATACAATTATTGACCGTCCTCTACCATTGGGCTGGACAATGCCAATCAGCCTAAACAGCTACAGGATAATGGTACGGATACTTTATAATTGCTTGTTTATTAGGAGGGTGGCGTTAAGCTATGAAAGAGGCGGGGCATGAATCTTAGGGACTTACATTATTTGATTGCCGTTGCCGATCTGCGCAGTTTTGTGCAGGCGGCAGAGCGTTGTCATATCAGCCAACCGACGTTAAGCACCCAAATAAAAAAAGTCGAAGACCGTCTGGGTGTGCAAATTTTCGAGCGCACCAATAAAAAAGTCTTGCCGACGGAGTTGGGCGAGCACATTATCGCTTCGGCGCGGCGTATTTTGACAGAAGTCGGACACATCAACGAATTGGCGCATATCGCCCAAGACCCCTTGGCCGGCAATTTACGTTTGGGTGCGTTTCCGACCTTAGCCACTTACATTTTCCCGCAGTTAGTGCCGCTGATCAAACAGGCATTACCACGGATACGGCTTATTTTAGTGGAAGAAAAAACCGAACAGTTGCTCTTGCAATTAAATAACGGGCAAATGGATATGGCCTTGTTGGCTTTGCCGGTCATGGACGAGCATTTGGCAACCCAAGCTTTGTTT
>JAQTNZ010000289.1 GCA_028713595.1 Methylovulum sp.
GTCCCTCCTGCCATACTTAAGGCGGCAAACCGCGATTCCAACGCATTGGCGTTGGCTTGCCAGGCATCCAATGCTTGGTGGAGACGGCTGAAATCAACAAATAGCTGGGCTGAATCCGATTTTATCGGAGTGCGCCCTTGTTGGAACAGCGGTGGCTTATCTTCATCAATCAGGAGCACGCACTGGTAGGGATGTAGGGTGACCGGTTCGTCTTCAAGGCTGATGTGGGCGTGGAGCATTTGGATAAAGCTATAAGCCAGCTTGATTTCCCGCTGCATTAGCCCTTTGCTGTCAACCAGCGCCAGCAGGACGGCTTCGATATAGGTTTCTTCGGGGCTGCTGCTTTTTTGGCCGGGATTGATGTCATCGTTGGTGGGGACTTGCGTGGCCTGTTTTTTAAGTTTGACGCTGAGTTTGTAGAGCGAATGCAAATCCAGCCAAATCCAGTCGGGGACAGCCATCCCCATGAGAAAATGGCTATGGATGATTTCGCTTAAGCCTTTAAGGCTGCGTTGGATCGCCAAGGTGATAGGCTTGCCCTGAAACCAGCTCAGCGATTGCCCGCTTAGCTCTTTTAGGGCAATCCAGTAGCTTAGGGTGTTTTCGCGCTCTAGGGTGACTAAAAAGCGTAAAGTTTTTTTCTCGCCCTCTTCCTTAGGGAAGGCGGTCTTGACCAACCGTGAGCGCAGGTATTCTTCGATGGCAAGAAAGCTGGGGCGCAGCAGCTCCAAGGTGTCCAAACGCAATTGCGCGGGCATTTTTACGGCGTTAAGCTCGATCAGATAGTCATACATCAGCCGCGAAGCCAATAAGGGGTTGGCAATCGGCAATTCTGATATCCATTGCTTCAAAATTTTTTCATCAAACTCCCGCAACCGCTGCGGATTGTTTTGCTGCTTTGGAATGACAAGAAAAAAAGAATGTTTCAATGGATTACCCACCCGGTTATTTGAAAAAGGGTCAATGGCGTAAGGCGGGGGCAAATTCCCCGCTGTTATTGTGTGTGCCGCCTTGGTTAGCCCAGCTTGTTTTTAAGTATAGTTGATATTGGCTACCTTGCCCCCGCCGCTTTTGCCATTAACATTAAAGGTTTGGCTGTGGTGTGTTCGGGGATGCAAGGCGTTTCCGGCCCTAGTTGGCAACAATAGAGTTATTTTAACTGCTTATCGTTCTTATTTGCGGTCTCTATATCGCCTAGATGCAGAAAATACATAAGAGCGGGATTTTAGGGGGCTGTCGGGACGGCTTCCCTGTTATTTGCAAAACAGGCCTTAAGCTATCGCTTGGCAAGTCCGGTAGCCCCTCAGTGGTTTTATCGGATGCCGCCGTTTTTCTAAGCCAGCAGACTAGCCCCCCGCCGCCCTTTGCCACAACGCCCGCCCTGCCATCACGCCCCGCCTTTGCGGCTCATCATGCCTTTGGACGGGTTATAGCCAAAAATGGCTGCGGCCATAAACACCGCAAACGCAGCCGAGGTATAGATCAAAGCATGGAGGTTAAGCTGCCCATACAGGGCGAAGCGGATCAGTTCCACGGCTTGCGAAAACGGGTTGTATTGCGCGATCTGATGCAGCAAGATGCTGGATTCTTTTAGCTTCCACAACGGGTATAGTGCCGTAGACAAGAAAAACATCGGAAAAATCACAAAATTCATCACGCCGGCAAAATTTTCCAGTTGTTTGATGAACGAGGACAACAGCAAACCTAGCGCCCCCAGCATCAGGCCGGACAGCAACAAGGCGGGCATGGCCCACAAGTAGCCTTGCCACGGCGCTTGGATGTCATCCGCCCAAGCTATTGCCAAAAACACATACACTTGCAGGACGGACACGCCGACCCCGGCCAGCAGTTTGCTGAGCAGCAAAAACCAGCGTGGCAACGGGCTGACCAATAAGATGCGCATACTGCCCATTTCCCGGTCATAGACCATCGACAAGGAGCTTTGCATCCCGTTAAACAATTGGATCATGCCGCATAAGCCAGGGGTGATATAAACCTCGTATAAGATATAGGTTTCATAAGGTGGGCTGATCGCCAACCCTAAGGCCGCCCTAAAGCCTGCGGCAAATACGAACAGCCAGACCAAGGGCCTGACCAATGCCGATACAAAGCGTTCGCGCTGGGTGACAAACCGCCATAACTCGCGCCCGACAATGCCCCACAACGCCCGCCAATAATGGGTGACTCTCATGTCGCTTCCCCTTGGGTCAGTTGTTGGGAAGCTTCCCGAATTGAGGCCGTCCCGGTCAATGTCAAGACTTCGTTGACTGTGCCATTGGCCTTTATCTGGCCTTTATGCAGCACCAGCAAATGGTCGCCCGGATAAATCTCATCGATAAGATGGCTGGCCCATAACACGGCCAGCCCTGTTTCCCGCGCCAACTGGTGGACATAATCGACAATGGCTTGGCGGCTAGGCACGTCCAAGCCGACAGTCGGCTCGTCCAATAACAATAAGGACGGTTGGTGCAACAAGGCCCTGGCGATTTCGACGCGGCGTTTGTGGCCGCCATTGAGCTGGCGCACTTTTTCTTGGCGGCGCTCCCACATATTCAAACGCTGCAATTCCTGTTCTATGCGTTGGCCGGCCTGTTTGCGGCCTATGCCATGCAAGGCTGCATGGTAATACAAGTTGTCCATGACCGACATATCCATATCCAAGGTGGTCTGTTGAAAGACAATCCCCACTGTTGCCAAAGCCTTGCAGGTTTGCTGTTGGAGATCAAAGCCACATAAGGCGATATGGCCGTCATGGCTGTCATACAAGCGGGTGATTAGGGAAAACAAGGTGGTTTTGCCTGCGCCATTAGGGCCTAACAATATCGTACATTCACCCGCATAAATTTGGAAGCTGAGCCTATCCAAAGCTTTTTTGGCGCCGTAAGCAAAGCTTAGTTGGTCAACCGCTAGGGCAATAGTGGCTTTCATGGCTTTACGGCGACACCCCACGGGTAAGTGCCAACCCCGACTGAGTGGGTGACAGTTTGCGAGTCCAAGTCAATGATGGAAACATCATTGCTCACGCCGTTGGTGGTGTACAGGCGTTTTTGGTCGGGCGAAAACGCCAAGTTCCAGACCCTTGATCCGACCAGCAACATTTTTTCCACCACAAAGGTTTGCGCATTGACCACCGCCACGCGGTTGGCAGGCCCTAAGGCGACATAGCCATAACGCCTGTCTTTATCAATGGCGATGCCGACAGGCTGCATTTTATCGGCGGTGACGCCAGCCGCCTCAAAGGTGAGGGACTTGATGATTTGTTTGGTTTTGACATCCAAAATCATCAGTGTGCCCGCCATTTCCGAAGTGACCCACAATTGTTGGCTGTCGGGGGTGAATTGCGCGGCGCGGGGGCGCGGGTCAACCAGCGTGTTGTCGCTGATAGTATGGGTTTTGGTGTCGATCCAATGCACCATATTAGTGGTTTCCGAGGCGCTGACCAGCCATTGGTTATCAGGGCTGACAGTGATCCCTTCCGGTTCCACCCCGACCTTGATTTGTTTGACCACCTGCTTTTTGGCAATATCAATCACCGTGACCAAGCTGTCATCTTCATTGGAGACATAAAGCAAGTCGCCTTTAGGGTTTAATGCAAAGGTTTCAGGATCATCACCTGACGGCAACCGCCCTAGCTCCTTAAACGTGCTGGCATCAAGCATTTTGATGGTGTTGTCATCGCTGGTCGCCACATACAGCACTTTATTGTCGGGGCTGATGGCAATGCCGCGAGGCCGCCGACCTACCGGCACGGTGGTGAGCAATTTGCCCGCCAGCGGGTCTAGTACCGCCAAGGCATTGTCTTTTTCCAAAGTGACAAAGACCGTTTCCGCATCCGCGCAGCCCATACCCAGCAATAGCAAGCTGCCTAGCGCTATACTCAGCGATTGTTTAAGGCCTATGGATGATGTTAATCGCCACTTGGCAATACAGGTGGCGATTGTAGGGTTGTTAGTAGGCATGGTTTCCATAATTTACTGATTCCAGTGACACTGTGATTCGGGTTTATCAAAACCCAAGGTATCCAATTCGGTCTTTTGATGCAAAAAACCCTCAATCGGTGCGACCGCAACCATAGAACGCGCCGCCGCCAACAATATCGGCTGCCGCAGTTGCCCGTCCCAGGCGCGAAACGATAAAGGGTTGCCTTTATAGCCTTGCAAGGCGAAACGCTCGCCCAGCATATAGTTTTTTAGTGCCGGCAATTGTGCGCTGTGCGTACGCGTGGCCGCTTCGCCGATGGCGCGTACCGCTATGTAGGCGCCATAATCCTCTTCCACCATCGCCCGTCCGGCTTGCTCAAGAAAGCGGTTTTGCAACTGGGTCGCGCCCCATTGGTCATGGGTCGGATGCCACGCGGTCGCCACTAAGCCTTGGGTACCAATGACCGGACGCGGCGACCAGGTGCGGTACTCCAGATATTCGCCAAATTCGCCTTGTTCATCGGCCACCACCAGCACATCATAATCATCATCAATTTGGCTGAACACCGCCACATCCGATTGCGCCGTGCGCCGTGCATCGAAGGTATGCTCCCAGGTTTTTTCCGCG
>JAQTNZ010000290.1 GCA_028713595.1 Methylovulum sp.
GTTCAAGCTGGAATGTTTGAAGATCAAACATAAAACCAACCATTTTGCCACGCGGGCCAAGCTGTTTATAAAAGCGAACCAGATAGCGTATGAAGAGCTACAGAAATTACGGGCTGCGTAACATCAGTTATTTATCCAAATGAATATATGTGCTTATCACCACAACATTAATGGCATCAAGAAAAATCCCTGCATAATGTGCCAAAAATGAAGATATTTGACACAAATAGAGTTTATGAAGGGTTACTCTGGAAGGGTGGCAAATTTGACAAGGTCAAGGGCGTAGGTCGGCGTTTCGGTCGGTAGTCGGGTGAACCCATAATGGGAATAAAAAGCTTCTGCATTTGCGGAAATGGCATGAACAATCAAAAGGCGGGCGGAAATTTCTTGAGCTGCACGGACAGACCTTTGCACGGCATCTTGAAGCAATTCCTTGCCTAGCCCTTGCCCCTGCCATTTCTCATCAATAGCCAAACGCCCAAGAATCACCGCTGGAATCTGGCGGGGCATATTCCTACGCATAGAGCCGATAACCTCTTGGTTAAAAATCTGCCCCATGCAAATAGCATAGTAGCCAATCACCTTACGGGAGCTGGGTGGACAAATGACATAGGTTCGGCTTGCCGATGCAGCCATGTTGTCCAATGCCCGTTCCCGCAACCAATTATCTAGTGTTTCTTCACCAGACCAAAAATCCTCCGTATCATGCTTTGCGGTCAGCGGGACGGGTTTGGTAAATTCATTCACAATTTGGTTGCTTTCAAGCGTTTCATACCTTCAATTTGTTCTTGTGTTGCTGGTGTGTCTAACCAATCCAAGACTTTTTGAAATGTCTTGTTATCCACATAAATTGAGGTTTGGTCAAGAATTACACTTTTTGCTTCTTTAAGTGCCGATGCCATCATAAATTGTGAGCGATTAGAGCCAAGCAACTCGGCTGCTTGGTCAATAAGCAATCTGTCGTGTGCCTTTGCCCGTAAATGGATATTCACTTCGGCGGGCGTATGTTCTGTTCTCATAAATTCTATCTCTGCTAAATCAATCTGAATTTCAGTATTAACTAAATGTGTTGCAGATGTCAACACGGAAACAATACAAGATATTTGACACAAAACTAAAGCCGTAGGTATTGGTAGAGCGTTTCGCGGCTGATGCCTAGGTCGTCGGCTATGCTGGCTTTCTTCTCGCCCGCTGCTATGCGTTGCTTTATCAGGGCAACTTGTTCAACGGTATCGCCCTCACGGACGAAGGCGAGCAAGTTGTCCAATTCTGGGCGGTGGGTGTCTTTGCCCGATGCCTTATCGGTAAAAACCTTGTCCGTGTGGGTATGTTCAAGTTGGCGTTCCGGGTTCTGGTCAAGACTGCTGACCCGAATATAGCCGATGCGTTTGCCTGTCATGATGTGCTCCCTAATGAAAACTGTCAGGAATACATCTATAACCCTTTTAAAACCATGTCAATCAATTTAATAAGCCACCCTAAACTGACGGTTTTGGCGGGCTGTACTGACATCAGTTTAGGGTGTACCCATTTCTGACATTGATACGGCCTGATAATAATCCGTTAACTTAATGGTGAAGGTTTATAGCCCGCAATGGGCAGTATCAACCGATGGGGAAGGCTACCAAAATTCAAAAAATGATGGTGATGATAGAAGGCTTCGGCTTGCTCATCTTTGGCGGTGACCACGAGGGCGGCAACGGCAACCTCGGAACGCAAGGCACGGAGTGTGGCATCTGCCAAGAGGGTCGCACCGAGACCACACCCTTGAAAAGTGGCATCAACGGCGAGACGACCGAGCAAAGCGACGGGGACAGACGGATAACGGGGAAGCCCTTTGGTAAGTTGGGCAGGCAGTTCATTCAGCGGTGTGCAAGCGGCAGAAAGCGTGTAGTAACCTGCCAAGGAATCGTTGCTGTTGTCCAGGGCAACATAGCAGGAAGCCGCACGGCGGCGGACATCTTGGCTCGCCTGTTCCTTCAAGTAACGGTCAAGGGCAAGGACTCCACAGCTAAAGGCAGAGCGATTATGTTCACCGGAAAGCGGCTCTATGCGAAACCTTGCTGTCACTCGCTGCCCAAAAGCTCACGGTGACGCTCAAAAGCCTTGAGCATGGCAGGTGACGGGGCGGGCGGGTTAAGCAGAAGCTCATAAAAGCGGAGCTGGTCTTCCGCCGATAAGCGGATGATATTGGTTTCTTCTATAGTCCTGTTGGCGGCTTCCTGTGCTGCGGTAACCATAAAATCACTTACGCTACGCCCTTGGAGTTCGGCAGCACGGCGAACCAATGCAAGGGCATCAGGGGCTATCCGTGCTTCGACACGGGCGGTACGATGGTTTTCTTGTGTCATCATGGCTAACCTCAATTCTTTTTTTGAGTGTACGGCGGTAAGTCGTACATGTCAATAGAGAAATATGCCCCAATTTATGACTTATAAAGTGTCAAATATCAAAATCCAAGATATTTGACACAAACTTAAAACCTTGCTAAATCATGGGCTTATTTGTGTCATAAATAAGGGACAAAATAGCTTATGAAAATCGGTTACGCCAGGGTGTCAACAGAAGACCAAAACCCCGACTTGCAGTTGGATGCGCTGAAGGCGGCGGGTTGCGAAAAACTATTTACCGACAAGGCCAGCGGTGTCAACATCAAGCGGCCGGAGCTGGCGAAATGCCTGAACACCCTTGCCGCCGGCGATACGCTGATTGTTTGGAAACTGGACCGCTTGGGGCGTTCGCTGCACCAGCTTATCGGGTTGCTTGATGACCTACAGGCGAAAGGCGCGGCATTCCATTCCTTAACCGAAGCCATAGACACGGCATCGCCCACGGGCAGGGCAATGTTTCAGATGATCGGCATACTGGCGGAGCTGGAAAAATCGCTGATCCAGGAACGCACCAAAGCTGGAAGGGCGGCGGCCGTCGCCCGTGGGGTCAAGATGGGGCGCAAGGCAAAATTAACCCCGCAACAAATTCGCCATGCCGCAAAATTGATAGGGCAAGGCGAACATCACGATAACGTGGCGAAATCGCTGGGGGTGTCAAGACGGACGCTTTACAGGGGATTGAACAATATCCCCCCAAAATCTATAGCAACCCAAGAATAAAACCATCCACAAAAACTGTGGATAAGTCATGGAAAAGGCGCTGTTTTTTAGGATAGAAGTCGCGGTTTTATTGGGTTCGTCTTAAATTGACCGATTTTTGCTCAGGCCAATTCGTACGATAAAAATTAGATTTTTAACAGCAAAATAATTTTTATAGGGAAAGAAACCAGCTTGTCCGGATTGGACGCAGCCTAATTGGCTGGCCATAAGGATTGCCTAAGCAAGGATTTTATGCAAAACATCAGTATGGTTGTGCTGAAAGGCTTGGTGAGGTACTTATTTACGAAGGAATCCTTACGGGTTACCCTAATACTACCTACTATCAATTTACGAACTAATCCTTACGCCTAGCCTAACTCGGGCGAAGAGTTAATTTATAGAAAAAAAGAAAATGAGACAATTGAACGCTTTTTTCCCATGGATACTGACGGCGGCATTATTGGTGACATTATCGCTTTTACTCTATCAGTACAAAGATAATTCCAATTCATTCACTACGCAGCTGATCAAGCATAATTTGATATCCACCATGCGAATTCATCTTCTCGAAGCCACTGAGGCCGAAAAGAATGCCGTTCTTGCCATTACCGATGAAGCATCAGCAACATTTGCTGAGAAAGCCCGCCAGGCTACCGACCATGTCGAAAGTAGCCGGAAGGAATTCGATGCCATCATTCATCAGGAAAATTTCCCACCAGAGACGAATAAAATCAATGAATTCAATGTTTGTTGGTCACAATATAAAAAGCTAGACGAAACAATTCTCGGGCTTGCAGTTCAAAATACCAATATCAAGGCTCAAAGAATTTCTGCCGAGCAAGGTATCCAAATACTGGAAGAATTTGAAGGACATTTGAAGAATCTTATTCACCGAAATTCTCACGGCAATCAGTGTAATAATATCAGCATGCTATCGTACGAAGCACTCACTGCCAGCCTGAAAGTATTTGCTCTTCATAAGCCTCATATTGAAGCGGCAGACGATCAAGAAATGGATAAAATCGAGCAAAGCATCAAGTCATATGACGCGTCAGCCAGCAAAGCAATGGGCGCTATTCGAACCATTTCTGGGCTCGCTGATGATAAAGACGTGAAGGCTGCGGAGACGGTGTATCAACAGTTTATGAAAATGACGGGTGAGGTATTGCAGCTTTCTCGGATGAATACCAACATTAAATCAGCAGAACTATCCTTGGGAAAAATGAGGTTGATTTCTTCTCAATGCCAGGAAATTCTCGACAATCTCCAGAAAGAAATTCATGTTCAGGGTAATTATTCACTTCCACTATCGAAAAAGTGATTGAATATTAAATAGTTTATAACTGATGTTACGCAGCCCCATCCCAAAAAGCGTATCATTTCAGGATGGATAAAGAAAAAACAGAACTCTACACGGACTACCTGATTTGCAACCAAG
>JAQTNZ010000291.1 GCA_028713595.1 Methylovulum sp.
CAAATCCGCTCCTGGCGGATTTGTCTTTTGCTCCGCCTCGGCAATTGCTCCTGCATTGCTCTACCTCCTGCATCCGTGCAGTCGAAAAGAAAGTATCCAAAGAAAAGGCGGCCCGATTGCCGCTTCGTCCTGCGCTCCTCGATTTTGTCGGGGGTCGGTAAAATGGGCTTCCTGCCCCTTTACCGACGCGCGGCATTCTTGCCGCGCCCCTTTATGCCCTGCGGGTATTCGGGCTTATCCCGACAAAACCTGCGGTGCTCGGCGCGGCAAACGGGAGCAAAACAGCGTTACTGCGTAACGTCAGCTTATCAGTAAGAAAGGCGCTTTACGGGCTTTTTAGTAACAAAAATAGCCGTACTAAACAACAGGCTAAAACCTATCGGTTTTTAGCCTGTTACCGTGTGGGCATTATCCATCCCCGCCCTGAAGAGGCGGGGTTTTTCGCGCATCTGGATAAACATAGAAAACCGACATTTACCGCTAATCCACAGGCCCATAAATGTTAATATGTCCAACCACCTGGCAAAAGCTTGGTTAACCTTATGATGGGAGCTTTGTGCAAGTGAAAAAAACACTGCCACCAACCGATGTTCCGCCAGAAAAAGTGCCCAAAGTAGCTGAAAAAACCGCCACCTTCCCCATCGTTGGTATCGGCGCGTCAGCAGGGGGGCTGGAGGCGCTTGAAGAGTTTTTCCGTAACGTCTCCGCCGATAGCGGTATGGCTTTTGTGCTGGTGCAGCATCTGGATCCCAGCCACCCCAGCCTGCTGGCTGAAATACTGCAACGCACCACCACCATGAAAGTGGTCGAAGCTAAGGATCAAATCGCGGTTGCAGCCAATAGTGTTTACGTCATTCCCCCAAACCGTGACATGGAGATTTTCCACGGCAAGCTGCAACTGAGCATACCTGATGAACCACGCGGGCATCGCTTGCCGATTGATGCTTTTTTACGCTCGCTGGCCGAAGACCAACAAGAAAGGGCGGTCGGTATCATTTTATCCGGCACTGGCACCGACGGTACGCAAGGCTTGCGTGCTATCTTGGGTATGGGCGGCATGACCCTGGTACAGACACCCGATACGGCAAAATATGACGGGATGCCCGCCAGCGCCATTCAGGCGGGTTACGCCAGCCGCGTCCTGGCGGTCGGCAAAATGCCGGAAGCCTTGTTAAACAACGTCCATAGCCTGTCCGCTTATATAAAAATACCCTCACCTTCACGTTCGACGGGCTGGATCAATAGGATTCTCCTGCAATTGCGCACCAACACCGGACACGATTTTTCCTTGTACAAAAAAAGCACGATTGGCCGCCGCATCGAACGCCGCATGGCGCAGCACACTATCGAAGACGCTGACGTTTATGTCCGTTATCTCAAAAACAATCCCACTGAAGTACAGGCCCTATTTAAAGAACTGCTGATTAATGTCACCAATTTCTTCCGTGACCCTGAGGCGTTTACGGTACTGGAGAACTATATCCTGCCCAAACTTTGCTTGGATAAACCGGACAATTATGTGTTCCGCGTTTGGGTGGCAGGGTGCGCCACAGGTGAGGAGACCTACTCCATCGCAATAGTGTTGCGCGAATTCATGGATAAATCGCAACAAGAGTTTAAGGTGCAAATTTACAGCACCGATCTGGCGGAAGAGGCCATAGCCGTGGCCCGTGCAGGCATTTATCCGCCCAATATCGCCCAAGATGTCACCCCGGAACGGCTACGGCGCTTTTTTATTAAGGAAGACAAGGGTTATCGGGTAAAAAAAGAACTCCGCGATATGGTGGTGTTCGCCTTACAGAATGTGATTAAAGACCCGCCTTTCACCAAATTGGATTTGCTCAGTTGCCGCAATCTGATGATTTATCTGGAAGTGGAATTGCAGAACCGGCTGATTCCGGCCTTTCACTACGCGCTCAAGCCGGGCGGGGTGTTGTTCCTGTCACCCTCGGAAAGCATCGGCAACTATACCGATTTATTTTCAGCGCTTAACCGCAAATGGAAGTTTTACCGCGCCATCCATTCCCTCACCTCTTCGCGTACCGTCATGGCACAAGTGGTGTCCTGGGCCGCAAAGACTGGCGACAAACCCTCCGAGGAAGCTATGCTTAAACCTAAGGAAACGAATTTTGCCGAACTGGCACGGCGGGTGTTGGTGCAATATTATGCGCCCGCATCGGTCATCACCGATGGTAAAGGCGACCTCTTGTATGTGCATGGCGAAACAGGCAAATACTTACGTCCAGCACCCGGACAAGCCAGCCTCAATATCATTGAAATGGCCCGCGAAGGCTTGGAGCTGGAACTGCGTGCCGCCCTGCGCAGGGCGGCCAGCGATGGGATAGCGACACTGGATAAGGCATTACAAGTTAAGGCCAATGGCGGTTTCAGCCCCGTCAGGCTCAGTGTCAGGCCGCTGTCCGGCACGGAAGCCGCGCAAAACTTGTTGCTGGTCAGTTTTCAGGATAGCGCCGGCCCTACCAAGCCTTCGCGCAAGCGGCTTGCCAAACCTGCCGAACTGGGGCGTATTGAAGAATTGGAACGCGATCTGGCCTACCTGAAAGAAAACTATCAGGCCAGTATGGAAGAGCAACAAGCCTCTAATGAAGAGCTTAAATCGACTAACGAAGAAATGCAATCCACCAACGAGGAACTGCAATCGACTAACGAAGAATTGGAAACCTCAAAAGAAGAATTGCAATCAGTCAACGAAGAGCTCATCACCGTCAACTCCGAACTGCAAATCAAAATTGAGCAACTGGCGGGTATGCAAAATGACATGAAGAACTTGTTCGACAATACCCATATCGGCACTGTGTTTCTTGATGAAAAAATGCTTATCCGGCGGTTCACCCGCGAAGCCACCCAGCTTTATCGGCTGGTGGCTTCGGATGTAGGCCGTCCGTTGGGCGATATCAAGTCCAATTTCGAAAGCGAAGACTTGCTGGCGAAAGCGCAACGTGTGCTGGATTCTTTAATACCCTTTGAACAAGAAGTACACATCCACAATGGTGCTTGGTTCCTGGCCCGTATCCAGCCTTACCGGACACTGGACAATTTCATTGAAGGCGTGGTGCTGACCTTCACCGATATCAGCAAGCGCGTAGCTGCGGAAACGGCGGTGCAACTGGCCCGTGAGCTGGCGGAGAATGTCGTGGACACCCTGCACAAACCGTTGCTGGTACTGGATAGCCATTTACAAGTGGTGACGGCCAACCGCGCTTTTTACGGCTATTTTCAAGTGACGCTGGCTGACACGGTGGGGCGCAAAATTTACGACTTGGGCAATAGGCAATGGAATATCCCCGCCTTGCGCGAACTGCTGGAAATTATTTTGCCCCGCGACCAAGCCGTTGAAGGCTATCTGGTGGAGCATGATTTTCCGGTTATAGGCCGACATAAAATCAGGTTGGATGCCCGGCGCATTATTGGTAAAACCAGCGGGCCGTCGTTGATTTTATTGACGGCTGAAGAAGTCGATGATGTGCCGGTTAATGGACAGTTGGAGAATGGGCAATGACTAAAAAATATCCGGGGCTTGAAACCCGCCAGACGCTACGGACAGAAGCCGAAAAGCTGGTGGTCAGCTTATCGCCGGAACAGCTGACCGCCCAACCTACCGAAATCTTGCTGCATGAGCTGTTGGTCCATAAAATCGAATTGGAAATGCAAAACGAAGAGCTGCGTAGGGCGCAGACCGCCATTGAAGAAGCACGCGACCGCTTTGTCGATCTTTATGAGTTTGCCCCAGTCGGCTATATCACCATCACCCGTGACGGCTTGATAAGTGAAATCAACCTGACAGGAGCCAGCTTATTGAAGATGGACCGCACGAAATTGCTGATGCGGCGGTTTTCACAGTTTGTCGCCGTCCCTGACAAAGATCGCTGGTACCGCCTATTTTTGAACCTGATGACCATCGCCACAGCGGACAAACAGGCATTTGACCTGCAAATGCTCCATCCCGATGGTGCCGTGTTTTATGCCCGTCTTGACTGCCTCCGCAACAATCCAGCCAATGCCGAACCGGCCTTACGGGTTACCCTGACCGATGTCAGCAAAAGCAAGCAGATCGAGCAGGAGTTGCGGATTGCCGCAACCGCCTTTGAATCGCAACAAGGCATTTGGGTTACCGATACCCACGGGGTGATTTTAAAAGTGAACCGGGCTTTCACAAAAATCACCGGTTTCAGTGCCGAAGAAGCATTGGGCCAGACCCCTAGTTTACTGATATCCGATCGCCACGATCAGGCTTTTTATGCCGCTTTGTGGCATAGTCTTAAGACGATAGGGACATGGCAAGGCGAACTATGGAACCGACGTAAAAATGGCGAGGTTTATCCGGCTTGGACGAGCATCACGGCTGTATACAATGACGATGACTTAGCCATCTATTATGTCGGTATGCAAAATGATATTAGCCAACTTACATTCAACCCATAAACACAATCGTAAATAATCGGATATGCAGAAGGCCGGAGGCTATAACACACTGCCATTAAGTTAAGGAAT
>JAQTNZ010000292.1 GCA_028713595.1 Methylovulum sp.
TTAAAATGGTTAATCCGTATTTTAAGACATAAAACAGCAACGCTTTTAGGCAACTTATCCGCTCATAATGGCTCCGTTTGGCAGTGGTTTTGACACGACAGCATAGAGCATAAACAGGCATGGAATTATGACAATAGCCGTTATAAATCACTGAACTCGTCATACACGGGCATTTCAAAATACTCCGCACCGCTAGGCAGCCATGCCGCCAGATGCTGTAAAGTCTCTTCCCTGATGCGCTTTTTCAAACCGCATTCCCAAACGATAGCCGCCCGCCAGCCCAGCACCTTAAGCTGGTACAGCACTTTTTGGTCACGCGCGACATTGCGGGCAAATTTCTGCGCCCAAAACTCTTGCCGTGTGTGTGGCAAATGCGCGGCCTTGCAACCCTCATGCTGATGCCAGAAACAGCCATTGATAAAAATGACCGCATGGTATTTGCGCAACACCAAGTCCGGTGATCCTGGCAGTTTTTTATTATGTAGGCGGAAGCGGAAACCTTGCCGATGTAGGCTAGAGCGCACCCATTTTTCCGGTTGGGTGTTTTTGCTGCGGATTGCCGCCATCGTGCGTGAGCGGGCAGCCGGGTCAATACGGTCAGTCATGGGGAAATAATGGGCGTAAGCGTTTAACAGCCAGATGCCGAATGATTTGTCAATAATCCGCGCAGTATAACCCGTTACAACGTGGAAAGATTATGGAGGGGATTGGCAAGCTTAGGATTGCGCATGAAATAAAAGGCGGATTCGGTGTGGTCAGCCTATAAATCTTTTTCATTAGTCTCCGGGCATAAAAAAACCGCCAAGCAATGAAGCTTAAGCGGTTGATTTATATGAATTTGAATGGTGGGTCGCATGCGATTCGAACGCATGACCATCGCATTAAAAGTGAGTTAAAAACAATAAGCCACAAAACACGGCAACAAACAATAACAAATAAATCAACCAATTAACATTTTACCTTGTTGTCATTTACCGCCATTTATTGCCTTTTTTTATGGACAAGTGCGACAAAATTGCGACAAAGATTTATAATCAAACCCAGAAACAACACGGGCTTGAGGGTGCTACCAACACCTACAAGCCCTTACCAAAACTTAACGGGAAGGGTTAAGCATGGCTGGCTTGATTATATCAAAAATGCCATTGCTCCCTATGGAGTAATTACATGGCAACCATCAAAGAGCGCACCGCTAAAGACGGTACACCCCGCTATACGGCAGAAGTTCGCTTAAAAGGCTATCCGGCACAGACGGCGACCTTCAAACGCAAGACCGATGTTAAAAAATGGATTCAAGATACTGAATCGGCAATCAGGGAAGGCCGACATTTCAAAACCGCCGAAGCCAAAAAACACAGTGTGGCGGAAATGATCGACCGCTATTGCCTTGAATACCTGCCCAACAATAAAGAAAAAACGTACAGCCAGAAAGAGCAGAAAGAGCGGAAAAGCCGACTTGATTGGTGGGCGGGGAATATCGGTTATTGTTTGCTGGCGGATATAACACCGCCGCTAATTGACCAGCAACTCAGTAAGATGACCCAAAGCCCCGCCACCGTGGATAAGTACCTTAAAAACCTATCCCATGCCTTTACAATTGCCGTCAATAAATGGGGATGGCTTACGGACAACCCCGCTAAAAAGGTCGCCAGCCCTGGTTTGCCTGATGGGCGTGTACGGTTCTTGGAAGAGGACGAACGCGCCAGATTATTGGCCGCTTGCCAAGATTCCAGTAACAAACAGCTTTACCTATGCGTAATATTGGCCCTATCCACCGGAATGCGGCAAGCCGAACTCATGGGCTTGAAATGGCAGGACGTGAACCTGAAAGAGGGGTTTATCATCCTGCACAAAACCAAAAACGGCACACGGCGGCGCGTCCCATTGGCTGGTCATGGATTGGAGCTATTGCTCGAACACGGAAAAATCAGACGGATAGACACCCAGCTATTATTCCCAAGTGCCAAAGACCCTCAAAAACCGATAGATTTACGCAGACCTTTTGAAAATGCCCTTAATGCGGCTGAAATCGAGGATTTTAAATGGCATGACCTACGCCATTGCACCGCGTCTTATTTAGCCATGAACGGCGCGAGCTTGGCAGAGATAGCCGAAGTGTTGGGGCATAAAACCCTTGCTATGGTCAAGCGTTACGCGCATTTGTCTGATGGGCATGTAAGCAATGTGGTGGCTTCCATGAACCAAAAGATTTTTGGGGGCGTTTGATGAGCAAGTTTTTATTCTGTAAGGCACAAAATATTGTACCCACATTGGAAGGTGAGGATTGGCCTTCGAGGTTAATGTTTGATCAAATCGCGACACTTCATTTTGAAGATAACCTGGATGATAAAAAATTTGTCTTAAGGCTGTTTTATCGTGCTGAAAGCTCAGGTAATCTCGTTTTTGACAGCATATGCGTGGATTATGAATGGATTTACTCCACAAATTATGTATGGGCATCCGATTCCGCTATTACTGGCCCATTGCTAAAATATTTTGATGACGAGCGATATAGGCGTGAGCGGCAAGCTTGCTTCACACATACGCCAAATGGCGGATGGGCAGACTTATTAAGAGGAGTTGATATAGGCAAAAAAAAGGCATTGAAAGATCACTCTTGCGGATGCAAGGCCATTTGTACGGTCGAATCAATTTTTAAGAACGGCTTGCCTAAAAAGTGGCGGGTTAAAGGAACGTGCGACCGTTTGGTAATTGACTTCTTTTGTCATGCTTATCCATTGCTGACACCGGAACAGTACAAGCTTTTTTGCCAAAATAATGAAATACCCAGTCCGCAGGGTGCGTTGTTAATGGATTGGTTCAATACACATGGATCGGGCAATGCCGGACAGCAATCAAACCCGTTAGCGGATAAAGGCGCAATTCCTAACCCATTGGCGAAAACCACCACGGCAAAGCCAACCAAGTTAGAGAAACAACAACAGGCTATTTTAGAGGTTATTCGTGCCAACTCATTTAACCCGATGGCGATACCGGACGGCCAAAAAATAAACACCATCCAGAAAACTTGCGAGAACAAGCACGCAATATTGTTTAACGGTTCGACATCTTTTGATAGGGCTTGGAAGTCAGGAGTTAAAAGCGGCCTATGGAGAATGGAAAGCCACGAAAGCCATGCAAGGCGAGGAAATAATTAAATTTAAAACAATATCTTATAAAAAACACCTACTAACCCCCACAAACCACCACCTCGAACCCCCACATCCTGTCTTGCTTTAATGACCCCACCGCCAATGACGAAAAAAGGCGGCGATTCTTATCAAATCACAAATGGGGTCAATCATGACAGCGCAACAAAACGAACCGATACAAACCGCTTGGCTTTATTCCACCGTCAAGCAATTCTCAAAAAGACATCCGGCTTTTCCAGAGGGCGGGATGCGCCATAAGATTTTCAATGAGGACACCAACGGGCTTAAGAAGTCTGGCGCGATTGTCCGCAACGGGCGTAAGGTTTTAATAAACGAGCAGAAGTTTTTCGCTTGGCTAGAGGCTCAAAATCAAGGGATGGTGGCGTGATGGGCGATTTACAAATGTTTGCTTCCGTCAATTTAACCATGAGCAGCCGTGAAATCGCGGAACTTGTCCAGTCACGCCATGATGATGTTAAACGCAGCATCGAACGCCTTGCCGAGCGCGGCGTTATTGAATTGCCGCCATTGGCGGAAATTAAAACGGCAACAAAGCCTTTCACTATCTACAAGATTTGCAAGCGTGATAGTTACGTTATCGTTGCTCAACTCTCACCGGAGTTTACCGCCAAGTTGGTGGATCGTTGGCAAGAGCTTGAAAATTCCCAGACAGCAAAATTCAGTTTGCCAGAATTCACAAATCCAGCCGAGGCCGCCATTGCTTGGGCAGAGCAGTACAAGGCCAAAGAATTGGCCCAGGCCACCGTTAAAAAACAACAGCAAACCATCAAGCACAAGGATGACCTCATACTGGCCAGCAACGAAGCCAGCATAAAGGCGGGTGAAATCCTGATCCGCGAGTTCGTCAAGTCAAATGACATCATCGACCTGGGCGAAAAGCAGTTTTACGCTTGGATGCGCCAGCAAAATATTGTTTCCGATAAGAACGAGCCTTATCAGCCGTATATTAAATCCGGTTACTTCACTTATAAGCCTACCGAAAAGGCGCACGGCGGAGAATTCCGCTACACGTTGCGGGTAACGCCTCGCGGTAAAGTTTGGCTGGCGGCGAAGTATATGGCCTATCTCGATACGCAAGGATTTGCAGAATTCGGCAGCGGGGAGGCGGCGTAATGGACAACATGAACAATATCGCTTGTCTGGACAAACGAGGCTTGACACTATTCGTGCGCGGGGCTATCCTTTGTGCGCGGTCAACAAGGCCGCACGGGCGTAGGAAACCCGTTTTAAGCAAAGGCGAAAATTCGCCGATTATCACATCGGCTTTTTTATGCCCATCAAAAACACAGGCGTTCGTGCGCCTTGTTCTTCGTTATGGCGGGTTGTCT
>JAQTNZ010000293.1 GCA_028713595.1 Methylovulum sp.
ACCCCAACAACCCGCCGACTTTGCAAATGGGCGAAGAAATGGGGCGTTTTAATATGGGTTCCACCATTATCATGCTGTTTGGCAAAGATAAGATACAGTGGGATAGTGGCTTTGCGGCGGATAAAACCGTGAAGCTTGGTGAAAAAATTGGTAGGGTGTTAGCCGGTTAATTAGCGGGATGGGCTGTGCGGCCCGTCCTTATATACTGTAAACGGTCAAGTATTCGGTTTTTGGAGCTTGGGTCTCTTGACTGCAACTGGCGGGCAGGATGCCCGCGCTCCCTCCCACTAAAAACTGAAAACTTGACCGTTTGAAATATATTGTCTTTACCACCACCGCCACGCCTGTGAGGGCATCGGGCAGACACGTCCTGCTCGATGCTCCTTGATTTTTGAGGCCAAGCCCGCCTTCTATTGATGAAATCAATTGTCCTAATCTAAACAATCAATTGTCCAATAAGCGCTTGCATCACTAAACTATCACCGTGCTTAACGATGAGAGTTTGACCTAGTAAATGAACTACCTACGCTTCTCCTCGTCTGCATCTATTCATGCCCCCTTAAAAAAACCGGAGAACTACAATGCCTTTAACCGTACCTGATGTCGTATTTAAAACCCGTGTCCGTGATGAAAGCATCGGCGGCGACAATCCGTTCCGCTGGCAAGATGTCAGCACCGATGCTATTTTCAAAGGTAAAAAAATCGTGATCCTAGCCTTGCCTGGCGCGTTCACGCCCACTTGCTCCAGCACCCATTTGCCCGGCTTTGAGGCCCATTATCAGGCGATCATCGACCAAGGGGTCGATGAAGTCTATTGCTTAAGCGTCAATGATGCCTTTACGATGTTCCAATGGGGCAAGCATTTAGGTATCAAGCAGGTAAAAATGTTGCCTGATGGTAACGGTGATTTTACCCGTGGCATGGGCATGTTGGTGAAAAAAGAAAACTTAGGCTTTGGCTACCGCTCATGGCGTTATGCCATGTTGGTTGACGATAAGGCCATCGTTAAAGTGTTCAGCGAACCTGGGCAAGCGGACAATTGCCCTGATGACCCGTTTTCTGTCAGCAGTGCCGAGACGATGCTGGCTTATTTGCAAAACTGACGGTCGGCTTGGGGCGCGGCGTTCGGTTGCGCTCCAATACCTTGTTGACTTTAACGCTAAGGACACTTAAATGACCTCTTATGACTATGATCTGTTTGTGATTGGCGCGGGTTCCGGTGGCGTGCGTGCCGCCCGGATGGCTGCCGGTCTGGGGGTTCGGGTCGCCATTGCCGAACACCTTTACTTGGGCGGCACGTGTGTCAATGTCGGTTGCGTCCCGAAAAAGCTGTTTGTGTATGCGGCGCATTTTCATGATGATTTCCAAGCCTCCCAAGGATTTGGTTGGTCATTAGGCGAACCACATTTTTCCTGGTCTAAGTTGCTTGCGCAAAAAAATCAAGAAATTAGCCGGTTACAAGGTATTTATGGCAATTTGCTCAACAATTCCGGTGTCACCGTTATTGATGGCAAAGCTGTTGTCCAGGATGCCCATACCGTCATAGTGAACGGGCAGGCTTACCGTTGTGAGCGGATTTTAATCGCCACGGGCGGCTGGCCGGACATTCCTGATTTTCCCGGCAAAGAGCATGTTATCACCTCCAATGAAATGTTTGCCCTGGAGCAATTGCCCAAACGCATCCTGATTGTCGGTGGTGGCTATATTGCCGTGGAATTTGCGGGCATTATGCGCGGCCTGGGGGTGGAGACGACTTTGTGTTATCGCGGCAAGCAATTGCTGCGCGGATTCGATGACGATGTCAGGGATTTTGTCGCCCAAGAAATGCAGAAAAAAGGTATCACCATACATTTTGACACCACCATCCAAGCCATTAAAAAAACCGCCGATGGCTTCGTGGCAGATAGTGGTCAAGGCCAGCAGCTGGAAGCTGATTTGGTGTTGTATGCCACCGGACGCGCTCCCAATACCGCCGGATTGGGCTTGGAAGCGGTAGGTGTGGCGTTGGACGGGCGCGGGGCCATCAAAGTCAATGCCGAGTATCAAACCACCATCAGCTCGATTTACGCGCTCGGTGATGTCACTGACCGCATCAGCCTAACTCCGGTGGCGATTGCCGAAGCGATGGCGTTGGTCAACCGGCTTTATGGTGGCCCGGCCACTCCGGTCGATTATGACAACATCCCCACCGCCGTTTTTTGCCAACCCAATGTCGGAACGGTGGGTTTGAGCGAAACCGAGGCTAGAAAGCGTTATAGCGATATTGTAATTTATAAGTCGGTGTTTACGCCGATGAAGCACTCGCTGTCGGGTTTGGGCGAAAAAACTTTGATGAAAATGGTGGTCAGGCGCAGCACCGACCAAGTGCTGGGCATCCATATTGTTGGGGCGGAAGCGGGGGAGATTATCCAAGGCATGGCGGTGGCGATCCGTGCGGGCGCGACCAAAGCGGTGTTTGATTCGACCATCGGTGTCCACCCCACCGCTGCCGAAGAGTTGGTGACTATGCGCAAGGCGGTTGAATAAGGTGCATTGGGTCGCATGGACAGGCTTAAATCTTGTCAACGGTTTGTTAAGGGGGTTTGTTTTATGTTAACAATATCAACATCAAAGTTCGCCTGATTGCCACCATACACTATAACAGCCATAGGGTTTACATTCGTAACATATTGACTCACAATGAATATGACAAAAACAAATGGAAGGCGTGAGTATTATGTCAGCCGTTTATCTTGAGCAAATTATCCCCGTGTGGAATAACTTTTCAAAGTTTGTCCATGTCCTGCATAATGACAGCGATTATCGGCAGGCGGTCGGATTATTGGATAGTTTATGTGATGTGGTGGGTGAAAGCGAACAGCACCCCTTGGCTTCGTTAATGGAATTGGTCGGCGTTTTGATTGAACAATACGAAGATGCCCATATTCCTGAAATAACCGATAGCTGATAGCGGATCGGATGCCCTGTTTCCAAATGATTGTCGTCAAGGATAGCAAGCGTTTGCCGTTGCGTTTGCATCCTGTGTGATGGCAAAGCTTTAAAATCCTAGGTCTTGAGGCCTGATAGGATTTACGGGCAGTTTTCACCTACATTAACAAGGGCTGTTGTATAATCGCGCTTTTGGTTAACCGCTCACTTTCATGGCCCATTCGTTAATTTTTTCTCCGGCAACCCCGCAAACTTCCGCGCAAACCTTAGTCTGGTCCGGTTTGACGGGGTGCGCCGATGCCTTGGCATTGGCAACGGCGATTGCCAAAGAAAAACGCCTGCTCGTCATCATCACGCCCGACAACCAAACGGCTTTGCGGCTAGAGCATGAGCTGGCTTTTTTTCTTGACAAGCAATACCCGATACTGCATTTCCCCGATTGGGAAACCTTGCCTTACGATGTCTTTTCGCCGTTGCCGGAAATCACTTCCGAACGCCTGAAAGTATTGGCCTTGTTGCCGGAAGTCAAACGCGGGGCGCTGGTGGTGCCGGTCACCACCCTGATGCACCGTCTAGCCCCGCGTGAACACGTTTTGGCGAACAGTTTTGCGATTGAGGTGGGCGATGATTTTAATTTGGAACTTAACCGCCTTAAATTGGAAAGCGTGGGCTACCAATGTGTGTCGCAAGTCTACCAACACGCCGAATTTGCCGTGCGTGGGGCGATTGTTGACCTATTCCCTATGGGCAGTTCGGTGCCGTTTCGGATTGAATTGTTTGATGAAACCATCGAATCCATCCGCACCTTCGACCCCGAAAGCCAGCGCTCATTGGAAAAGATAGAGCGGATACAATTGTTTCCGGCGCGTGAGTTCCCGTTTACCGATGAGGCGATCAAGCATTTTAGGCAAGCGTTCCGCGATGCCTTCCCGCAAACGTCACTGAAAAACAGCTTGTATGCCGATGTCAGCAAAGGCATGGCGTTTAACGGCATCGAATATTATTTGCCGCTGTTCGTCAGCCAAACCGCGACCTTGTTTGACTACCTGCCGACTTCGGCGGTGGTGGTGGTCAATGACAGCTTCGCCGCCCATTCGCAGGCTTTTTACAGCGATGCCCAAGAGCGTTACGAGCAACGCAAATACGATTTGGAGCGGCCATTATTAACGCCGGAGCAACTGTTTTTGTCCCCCGATGAGTTGTCCGGCAAAGTCAGCCGTTTTGCGCGGATCATTTTGGACGGTAAAACCCTTGCCGATAGCCCTTGCAAAACCCTGCCGGATTTGACCTTTAACGCCAAGCTTGACCAGCCCGCGCAACGTTTAGAACACTTTATCGGCGCTTTTTCCGGCAAAATCCTATTGGTCGCCGAATCGGCGGGACGTAGGGAGGCTTTGTTGGATAGGCTAAGGGCGTGCCGGATCAGCAGCAAGCGTGTCGATAGTTGGCAGCAGTTTTTGGACAGCGAAGCCCGCGTGTGCATGGTGGTCGCCCCCGTGGAACACAGCTTGTGGTTGCTCGACCCCGCCTTGGCAATCATTACCGAGCCGCTATTGTCCGGCGAAAAAG
>JAQTNZ010000294.1 GCA_028713595.1 Methylovulum sp.
CTCATGCCCAGCAGAAATCTGCTTGGTACCGTATGGTGTCTTCGACAAAGCTGCAAGACTTTCCTATCCTAGAAAAAACGGTTCTACTGGAAAATGTCGATCAATTTAGTACGATTACCGAAGAAGAAGGGCAAATCAGCCTAACTGGTGGAACAACAGGTGCCTCAATGAAAGTGATTTATACATTGGAGGATGTTCAGGAACGTAGCGCCATAATTGACCACTTTCGCGCAAGTTATGGCTATAGCTTAGGCAAAAAAACAGCCTGGTTTAGTGGTAAGGATATAGTTCGCTTACACGACTTACGCAGTGGAAACTGCTTTCGGGATGATTATATAAACCGCATTCGCTACTTTTCAACATTTCATATAGGGCAACGTTATTTCGATGTCTATTGGAAAGCATTTACTGATTTTTCACCTGAATACATTATTGGTTTTCCCTCTAGTGTTTATGATTTGTGCAGCATGGCTCTGGAGCGGGGATTGGAATTCAATGGGCATGTAAAAGCTTTTTTCCCAACGGCTGAAACTATTTTGGCACATCATCGTGAGGTCATTGGTAAGGTATTAGGATGTCCCCTCATTGACCAATATGCCTCATCAGAAGGTGCACCATTTATTTTGCAATGCAAAGAAGACAAACTGCATATTCACCCATTAACAGGTATATTTGAAGTGGTAAATGAACAAATGCAACCTTCAATTGAAGGCGAGATTCTGGTCACATCATTTTCTACCCGTGGTACGCCATTGATTCGTTATCGCATTGGTGACCGTGTCAAATTAGCTCCGTCAGAATATCGTTGTAAATGTGGTTCTTGTTTTCCCGTAGTTGAATACATTGATGGCCGTACTTCAGATTTTCTTTGGTCTCCAGAACATGGTAGGGTCAATCTTGGTAACATTAGCAATTGTACTAAAGATGTTCCGGGTATTATTTGCTTTCAGGTTATTCAAAATGTTCCTGATATTGTGAATGTATCCATAATAGCCGGCAAAGAGTTCACAGAGCCAGAAGAACTGCATTTTAAAAAAGCACTACAATCAAGATTGGGGAAATCCGTTACCATAAATATTCAACGTGTTGATAGCATTGCGCATGAAAAAAGTGGCAAATTCAGGCTTGTGAAAAACCAGTTGACATCTGAACAAATACAAAACTCGACTTAAATTTATTCTATGCAGGCTGTGTAAAGGGGTATTAGCGTGTTAAAAACTTGCCAAATTGCCCAAAAATAATCTTATTTTTGCTATTCTCACAGATCGAGTTTTATGCACAAAAAAATAGTCCTTATCTCCAACACTTCTTGGTATTTGTTTAATTTTAGGTTGAACCTAATGCTACATCTGCAAAGCTTAGGTTATGAAATAATAGCCGTAGCGCCACCCGATGATTATTCCAGCCGTTTTGTACCTTTGGGTATCCACTTTATCGCGATGCCGATGGATAATAAAGGCACTGATCCTATTAAAGACAGTTTGTTGATTTTTCGGTTTGTGCGGCTTTTTTTAAAATTAAAACCCGATTGTGTGTTGTCTTATACGCCAAAATGTAACATTTATGCCTCCCTGGCTGCTGGCTTTTTAAATATCCCTATTATCAATAACGTGTCAGGTTTAGGGACGGCTTTTATTAAGGAAAACTTAGTCACCAAAATCGTAACATGGCTTTATACGATATCGTTACGGAAATCCACTAAAATTTTTTTTCAAAATAAAGATGATTTGATGCTTTTTATTGATAAAGGCTTAGTTAAGGCTAAATTAACCGATTTACTGCCTGGCTCTGGTGTCGATGTGTGCTATTTTACACCTGCGCCTCAGGTTATCAATAATGGCACTTTTGTATTTTTGTTGGTGGCCAGGATGCTAAAAGATAAGGGTATTGTTGAATTTGTTGATGCGACCCGTTTATTAAAAAATCAATACCCACATATAGAATGCCAACTATTGGGCTTTTTGGATGCAAAAAATCCATCAGTCATTTCTTTGCAGGAAATGCAGGCTTGGATGGATGAAGGTGTCGTAAATTATTTGGGTGTCAGCGATACAGTTATTGATTTTTTGCGGCAAGCGGATTGCGTGATATTGCCTTCTTATTATCGTGAAGGCGTACCGCGTTCGCTGTTGGAAGCGGCGAGTGTCGCTAAGCCTATCATCACTACGAATGCTGTGGGTTGCCGAGAAGTGGTTGACGATGGTGTTAATGGTTTTTTATGTGAACCGCGAAACGTCGATGATCTGAAAGCGAAAATGGAGCAAATGTTATTGTTGCCCGAAGCGGAGCGTATTCAAATGGGCCTGAATGGCCGTGAAAAAATGTTAAGGCAATTTGATGAGCAAATCGTTATCGACCGTTATGTCGAAGTTATCCGGCAGTTGTAAACTGATGTGGCCTCACCTGCCAAGATGTCGTTTTTTCAGCCTTTTTGTCGGGTTTATGACAAGTGGATAAGGCAGATTATTAGCTTTAAACAGCTTTGCCACTAGGCTTTCAGCGGGAACGTGGCAAGTTGGCCTTATTATTGAATGCTTTTTGGCTTAATGTGCTTTAAGCTAAGGATCAAATGACCAATACCGACCAAAATGCCGTGAGCATCGGGCAATTCCAGTGCTATATCAACGAATGCAAACCCGTGTTAAAAAAACAATACGAACTGTTGCTTGCCCAGGATTTATCAAGGCAGCAATGGGATGGTTGTTTTCAGCGCAATGTGCTGGCAGTGTTAGGGCAAGCGTATGACGGGGCATTGGCGTATCTAAAAACCTTGCCCTTGGATAGCTCAAGGTTGCCTGTCAATCGGGGCTTATCGGAGTTAAGCAAACCTGTGCTGGCCGCTTTCGATGGTTTCATCGATGATTTTCTCCTGTTTGTCATCGATAAACACCGTACCTCTTGCGCATTGTCAAACTTTCCAGATGAACATAAACCGGACAAGGCTTACGTTAATGCCGTAAGGCATGACATTGCCGGACTTTGGCAACAGTTTGCCTTAACGGTTAACGCCTATATTTTGGAATGCAGATAATGCCGCCCTTTCATGACACGCCAAGGACAAAGCCTGTGAAGCTCTACATGACTCCGGGCTCTTGCTCGACAGGTATCCATATTTTATTGGAAGAACTTGAGCTGGTTTTTGAGGCTCATCTCGTCAACCTATTAGCAGGCGACCAACATACCCCCGAATATCTTGCGCTAAACCCCAAAGCCAGCATCCCGATCTTGGTATGCGATAATGGCCGCATCCTCAGCGAGTTTCAAGCCATTGCCTATTGGTTGGCCCGCAGCTACCCTAAGGCCAAGTTTTTGCCCGGCGACCCTGATGGTGATGCGCAGGTTATCGAACTGATGGATTATGTGGTCGGCACGGTGCATGGGCAGGGTTTTGCGAGAATTTTTACCACTGACAAATTCGCCACCCATGCCGCTGATGTTAATGCTGTGAAGGCCCAAGGGCTGGACATTGTCAAACGGGCGTTTGCCATCATCAACGACAGCTTGCCAGCGCAAGGATATGCTTTTGGGTATTTCACAATAGCCGATGCTGCCTTGTTTTATGTCGAATTTTGGGCCGATAAAATCGGTATTACCTTGTCGGACAATAGTTTAAAACACTACCGCCTCATGCTTACCCGTCAGGCGGTCAGGCGGGTCTTAATGGAAGAAGGCTACCGTTTAGGGTGACAACAGGCAAATTCAGAGATGGTTTAAGCGGTGTTGCCGCATTTTCCAATAAACGATAAGGCAGATAGACAATGGTATTGCTTGAAAAAACCAGCACACTGATCGTAGGTTATGCGCCTATTGATAACGACCATGACGGGTTTGTTAACCTATTGAACGCCCTGGATTCCGCCGACAATGCGCAGTTTCCGGCATTGTTCAGGCAGTTGTACGAACATACCGAACAGCATTTTGAGCGGGAAAACCAGTTGATGAAACTGAGTGCGTTCCCTGGGGAGAGCGAACACAAAGGCGAGCACCAACGGGTGCTTGGCGAATTTATGCAATTTAAGACACGGGTCGATAAAGGGCTGCTGGTGTTTGGTCGTTCCTTTGTCAGGGAGCGTCTCCCGCAATGGTTTGGGTTGCATCTGCTGACGATGGACATCGCGCTGGCGACCCATATCAACAACCACCCGCCGGCTTAATTGGGGATAGTGCTTGTGTTCTGCCCCGAACTTGAGCTGATTAACGGTTTTTATGAGGCGGATGAATGCGCCCGCCTCTATCAGCGTTTATTGCACGGACAAAACTGGCCCGATAATCGCTATACAGTTGCCGGACGGCAATTTATCCTGCCCAGATTACAGACCTGGCATGCAGACCCTGGGATACGCTACAGTTATAGCAACAACCTTTTGCAAACCCGGCCTTGGACACCGCTGTTGTCCGAGCTTAGGGTAAAAGTCGAAACGTCCTTACAATACCGCTTTAATTCGGTGTTGGTCAATTTATACCGCAACGGTGACGATCATGTCGGCT
>JAQTNZ010000295.1 GCA_028713595.1 Methylovulum sp.
TGACACGCTAGTAGGGCCGTTATCATTAAGATATTGCCATACCGCACCCGCTGCTTCACCGATTACATCAATCATATCAATCACCTTTAGGGTAGTTAGAGAGTTTAAAGATTTTTTGCCGGATGATCAGGCAGCACAATATTCAATTCCAGCGTTTCCTGAGTTTCATCTTGCTCGAAATTAAATGAAATGGACTCCTGATCGACATTGACATATTTTTTTATCACTTCCAGCAATTCCTTTTGTAGCTGAGGAAGATAAGAAGGCTGATGACGCGAAGAACGCTCATGGGCCACAAGAATTTGCAAGCGTTCCTTAGCCAGCGATGCTGAACTGGTCTTAGTGATCCTAAAATAGTCAAGTAAACTCACATTAGCCTCCAAAAAGCTTCGCGAAGAGGCCTTTTTTCTCGTCAATAAAACGATGCGGACGGTCTTCGCCCAAATAGCGGGCCACTATATCGCCATAAGCTTGCCCCGCATCGCTTTTTTCGTCAAGGATAACCGGCACACCTGAGTTTGACGCGGTCAGCACCGATTTGGATTCGGGGATAACGCCCAACAAATGCAGCGACAAAATGTCCTGCACATCATCAACGCTCAACATGTCGCCCAACTTTACCCGGTCGGGCGCATAACGGGACAACAACAGATACTCCTTAATAGGCTCTTCATTACGCTCCGCGCGCCGCGATTTGCTCGACAGCAAGCCTAACATACGATCCGAGTCCCGCACTGACGACACTTCAGGGTTAGTCACCACAAAAGCATCATCGGCAAAATACATAGCAAGATGAGCGCCTCTTTCAATCCCCGCTGGGGAATCGCACACCACATATTGGAAATCTTTGGACAACTCTTCCAACACCTTGCCTACGCCTTCTTGGGTTAGCGCATCTTTGTCGCGGGTTTGCGAAGCGGGCAAAATATACAACTGGTCACAATGCTTGTCACGGATCAGGGCTTGGTTAAGCGAGGCCTCGCCATTAATCACATTGATGAAATCATACACCACACGGCGCTCGCAACCCATAATCAAATCCAAGTTACGCAAGCCCACATCAAAATCAATGACCGCTGTTTTGTGACCCCGTTTAGCCAACCCCATGGCGATGGCAGCACTGGTTGTGGTTTTGCCAACACCGCCTTTACCCGATGTTACAACGATTATTCTTGCCACAAATCTTCCTCTAAGTAGTTTTATTAAGTAAGCTCTTTAATAATTAAAGCATGTTCTTGTAAATAAACCTGGACAGGCTTGTTACGCGCCACACCGCGCATATCCTCGCTGATTTTATAATTACCGGCAATCGACAACAGTTCCGCCCCCAAATCAAAGCAAAAAATGCGTGCCGACGTATCGCCCTGCACCCCCGCCAATGCCCGCCCCCTTAAGGAGCCATAGACATGGATATTGCCCTCGGCCATAATCTCGGCCCCGGCACTGACTTGGGCAAGAATAATCAGGTCGCCGTCGGCATAAAGCCGCTGGCCGGAGCGGACTGGGTGATTGATTAACGTCGTTGGGGTATTGGGTGCCGCCACCGCTTGCGGGGCCGCTTCGGCTTTTTTCGGTTCGGCTGATAAACTGTTGTGGATGGAATAAATCGGGATGCGCAGTGCCAAGGCTTGCTTGTTTTGTAAATCGTTACCGCCGCGTATGCCTATCGGCAACAGCCCCGCCTTGTGGATGATGGCGACCAGCGTGGTGATGTCGATGGCAAGATTGTGCTTGTTTAGCCACTGGACATCAAAAACCACCGGCGAATTTTTGAAGAAGTCAGGCGCCAGCTGGATTTTTTTTTGTAACTGCTGTCCTATGGTAACAAAATCATCGCTAGACAGGACTAACACAGGTACAGAAAAGGTGCTGCTCTTAAATTCAAGCGCAGGCGCATGATGAGGCGTGTTTTGAGCGTCTGTCGGCATCTGTCACATCTATTTAAACATAAGGTGTGATTCATTCTAGCATTGCTAAGAAAAAAAATCATTTTTTGCATGGTGATAAGGTTTTGATTGAATACGAAGGGAGCGCTAGCAAAGCCACTACCACACATCCAAATCAATCAGCCCAGGCAAGCCCGCATAAGTTGGCCGGGATGAAGAAGTTGTACAAAATTACATCAAGCATCAGGAAACGTGGGGACAAGAGGATAGGCCAACTCGATTTATTTTAGGCATCGTCACCTTGGGGCGACGCTAAACCAACCCGCTTTGAGCGGTTCATAAGCATTACAACCGTCAAAATACCCGTCATTCCGGCATACCCGCAGGGCATAAATACCCGCAGGGCATAAATACCCGCAGGGCATAAATACCCGCAGGGCATAAATACCCGCATAAATGGATTGCCGGAATGACGGGTAGGTTTATGGCTGCCATCCCTTATTGTAGGGGCGGTTGGCAGGGCGGTTTAATTGTCTCCGGCGCGGACATCAAACTCAATTTTCCAGCGGTGGCCGTCTTTTTGCGAGACCGCGTGCAATTCCAGCGTACCGACTTCGGTGACGGCGGCGCATAAATGCACGGGGATGACTTCGCCAGGGCGGCGACCCGCTTCCGGCAAGGTGATCTCAATTTCCGCCAATTCTGACAATTCGTCATCGTTCCAGAAATCCAGACGGGTGCCGACACAATCGTCACGGCGGCTATTGGAGGCGAAAAAGCGGAACCGTACGGGTTCGCCGATCACCAAGCCAAATTCATCATCAGGCAATTCCTCTTGGGTGCCTTCTTCCATCCCGAACGGGGCGATGCACAAGGCTTCCAGTTCGGGCGGCAATCCCGGCACGGCGGGCATGGAACTTTCCACGCCGACATAATAGGAGGCTGCGGTGCCGCCTTTGATGCGGACTCCCCGACCTTTGCGGACAAAGCCGTAGTAAGCCGCCCCTCTCGCCACTGCCAAATCTAAGTCGCCACCTGCCAGCAAGCGGGCTTCGGGGGCTTGTTCGGCGATCAGCCAAGAATTGAGGACTTGCATCAGCCGCTCGGCCAAAGCGTTGGCTTTCAACACGCCGCCGTTGAACAGCACGGCGGACGGGTGCAGAAACGAGGCCTGTTCCGACAGTTTGATATCGGGCAAGTCGCTGGTGGCGTGTTGTTGTTTGGACAAAAAAGCCGCCAGATGGCGGGTGATGCCGGCATCTTGTGCGTAAGGCAAGCCAGCCGTCCTTAAACCGGAGCGGGTACGGCTGACCGGACGGTCACTGATGGCGACCTTGGGCAAAAAGCCTTCGACCAGCACACGGTTGACTTCCTCGCGGGTCAACTCGGTGCGCAACGAGCCACCGACCAAGGAGGAACTACGGTTGGCGACCACCAACGGGATGGTGTCAAGGCTGTAATCGGTGAACAGTTTTTCTTTGGCATCGCGGCAACTGTGGGTCAGGGCTTGGATTTGCCAAGGTTGCAGGCGTTGTCCGTCTTTTTCCAACTTGGCTTTGACGGTGTAGGCCAAGGCCAAGTCCATATTGTCGCCACCGAGCAGGATATGGTCGCCAACGGCGACGCGGGTCAACTCTAAGTTACCGTTCTGTTGGGTGACGGCAATCAGCGACAAGTCGGTGGTGGCGCCGCCAATATCGACAATCAGGATAATGTCGCCGCAGTTGACTTGCTTACGCCAGTCGCCTTGGCTTTTTTCAATCCAGCTATAGACCGCCGCTTGCGGCTCTTCCAGCAGGATGGCTTGTTCCAGGCCGAGCAAACGCGCCGCTTCCACAGTCAACTCACGCGCCGCCGGATCAAAGGACGCGGGGACGGTGATGACCAAATCCTGTTCGGACAAAGGGGCGTTGGGGTGTAAGTGTTGCCAAGCATCACGGATATGCTGCAAATAAGCGACACTGGCTTGGAACGGCGACACGCGGGCCACTTCATCGGGGGCATCGGCGGGTAAAATGGCGGCTTTGCAATCGACACCGGCATGGCATAACCAGCTTTTGGCACTGGACACCAGGCGGATAGGGGTTTTGCTGCCGAGATTACGCGCAATCTCGCCGACCAGATAATCCGGTTTGGCCGTCCACGGTAAGGCGGTAGACCCTTCTGCCAATTCATCTGGATGGGCCTGATACAGGAATGAAGCCAATTGGTAGCTGTCCTCAACCATACCCGGTGCGCTCAATTGCGGTATCGGCATGACTTGTTGGACAAATTCGTCGTCTTCAACCCCAGCTTTGGCATAGGACAAAACACAGTGGGTCGTGCCCAAGTCGATACCGACCGAAAAGCGTTGCCCGTCAGAGCCGCCCCCGTCCGGTTTTGGGGCGGCTGTTGGTGCCGGTGTGCTGGCCTCAAGGGGGTCTTCGGCCTGTGCTTGTGGCTCTTGTACCAGCTGGAGTTCACTGACGCTGGGCGCGGCGGCAGGTTCAGCGGCCACTGATTGTTCAATGACCGGTTCGACAACGGCTTCAGGGGCGGGTGCGGGAGTAGGGGCAGGGCTTTTGGGGCTTGGAGTGTCCTGCGTGGTATTTTGTCTT
>JAQTNZ010000296.1 GCA_028713595.1 Methylovulum sp.
TAGCGAGCGTGAACCACCCGACCCCATCCCGAACTCGGAAGTGAAACCGCTTAGCGCCGATGATAGTGTGGCGGTTTGCCATGCGAAAGTAGGGAATCGCCAAGCTCCCAAAGACGAAGCCCGACCACCTGGTCGGGCTTTTTTTTGCCTGAAATTTAAGGGCTGTCAGCTCAACGTCTCTAGTATTTACTCATAAAAAATAGGGGTATTCTTCGCCAATATCATAAGATATTGGTACTATTTAATATTTTCTTGTTAAAAATTGTTGGATAATGTCGCTTACCATTAAAAATGGCCGTTTTTGGCTGCAAGCCTATATGCGCTTAAGCCCTTAAAAGCTTTTATTGGAATTTAAGCGCCTCCCTTGTCTTACCGATAGTGTGTTTTTGGCATTGGTGATAAGATTAAATATTGCAACCTGTTACAAGGAGATCGCCTTGAAATCTAATTGGCAACCGTCAAAGTGCGACAAATCATTATTTGGCGTTTTTGTACCAGCACGCCAACTACTGGGTTTGGCGTTTTTGGCCGCTTTGTCTCCGGCTACCTTACAGGCCAATCCTGATGGGGCGCAGATTATCAACGGCCATGTCAGTATTGATACCTCCACTCCGGGAGTAACGGCTATCACCAATAGCCCGAATGCCATTATCCAGTGGCAAAACTTTACTATCGCCCAAAACGAAATCACCCAGTTTATCCAGCAAAACAGCCAAAGTGCGGTGCTCAATCGGATTATCGGTGAAAACCCTAGCCAGATTTTGGGGCATTTGGTTTCTAATGGTCAAGTGTTGCTCATCAACCCCAATGGTATTGTCTTTGGCGCTAATTCGGTGGTGGACACCCAAGGTCTGATAGCCTCCAGCCTGAATCTCAGCGATCAGGATTTTTTGAAGGGCAACTACCATTTTATGGCCGGTTCCAGTAGCGGCAACATTATCAATGAAGGTCTGATCCGTGCGGGCAAAGACGGCAATATTGTCTTGATAGCCCCTTCCATCACCAATAGCGGTATTATCAAAAGCGAAGGAGGGCAAATTACCTTGGCGGCGGGGCAAGAGTTGATCTTGACCAATCTGGATGATCCTAATATCCGTTTTGAAATTCAAGCCCCTGCCAATACCGTGCTGAATTTGGGCAAGTTGCTGACCGAAGGCGGGGCGATCAATGTGTTTGCCAGCACCATTAAACAGCAAGGGGAAATGAATGCCGACAGCGTTGAAGTCGATGCCCAAGGCCATATCACATTGGTTGCCCAACAGGATATTAGCGTAGCTGAAAACAGTAAGGTGTCGGCCAATAATAGCCAAGGCGATGCCGGAGCCGTCCTAATCGAGAGTAAGGCCGGAACCGTCACGGTTTCAGGCCAAGTCCAAGCCAATGCGGCGGCGGCAGGGAAGGGTGGCACTGTTGAATTGTTGGGCGAACACGTTGGCGTATTGGCTAAGGCCAACGTCTCCGCCAACGGCGGGCAAGGTGGCGGAACTGTATTGGTGGGCGGTGATTGGCAAGGGAAAAACCCTAACGTCCATAATGCTCAAGCCAGTTTTGTCGCGGCTGATGCCCATTTGAGCGCCAATGCCACCACTCAGGGCAATGGCGGCAAGGTGGTGGTTTGGGCGGATAAAGTCACCCGTGCTTACGGACATCTCAGCGCCAAGGGCGGCCGCCAAGGTGGTGATGGTGGGTCTATTGAAACTTCTGGACATTTTTTGGATGCTTCCGGCATTCAGGTCGATGCGTCCGCACCTAAGGGCAACAATGGGCAATGGTTGCTAGACCCCAGCAATATTACCATCCAAGCACGCGGTACGGATACAAATGTTAAAAACGGCCCTAATTGGACAACCGATGGCGCGGAAGGCTGGGTAACGACTGGCAGTATTGAGGCGGCCCTTAATGCCGGCACTTCAGTCAAGGTCATGACCGGATCGGCAGGCGGGCAGGATGGCAATATCCTGGTGCTGGATCAGATAGTTAAAAGCTCCGGTGCTAGGGATTCATTGACCTTGCAAGCCCATAATTCGATTGAGATCGATGCGCCTATCAGGGTTAGTCCAGGGGATGGGGGTGTTGGCGCATTGGATGTGGTGCTGAACCCGGATTCCGACCATTCCGGCGGCGGTAGCGTGGCTATCCGCAGTCTACTGGATTTGGCGGGTGGGACGCTGACCTTCAACGGTGACGGCCAAGTGAATGCCGCCGATAATGACGGACATCATTCGGGTGTGCTTGTGAATGCGGATGTGGCTGTTTTGGCCGGAACGGTGGGCTTAAACGGTTTTTTGCATAATATTGGCTCCATCACAGTCGGACAGGCGGCTATTTTAAACCTTAACCACGCCTTGGCGATCGGTACACTGACCAACAGCGGCACGGTCACTAACGCCGCTTATTTGAATATGGACACCTTAAACCTTAACAGCGATTCCTTATTACAAGGTACGGGGACTGTGGTGGTGAATCAGGCGTTTAACTTTTATTCAGGAGCGAGTTTGGCGGGTGCAGGGGTATTGAGCACCGCAACGGGGGCAACAATCACGGCTAAAGATGCCGGGACATTGACCCTTGATAAGCAATGGAATAATCAAGGAGCTATTGTGTGGGATCATGCCCTGACACTGAGTGGCAGTGGTACGCTTAATAATTTCGCGGGCGGGGCCATCACCATAAAGACCGCCAACACCAGCACCTTGGATCTTGGCGGCTTCAATAACAGAGGCAGCGTTGAGCTATCAGGTGGCGGCACTTTGAAAATAGCGGTGGCGAATGAGGGTAATGACGGTGGCAGTTATGCCATCGACAGCCAATCCTCGTTACAATTTTTGGCGCAGAGCCGTAACTTTGCCAGTGGCGCTTCAGTGGGCGGCATTGGGGGTGGTAATGCGGGTAAGGTGACGTTTGCAGGGGATGGCACTTATACCTTTTACTCAGGCAGCCATTACCAAGCCAATCAAACGGTGATTGATGGTGCGTCCGTGGTGTTTAAGACCGGCAACGCCTTGTTGTTGCCAAGCTTGACGGTTGCCAATGGTGCGACCTTAAACACCAGTGATGCCATTGAAGTGAGTAAAACCCTAAACTTTTCTTCCGGCTTAATGACAGGCAGTGGCTCTTTGACCACACCCGCGACCACCATCATGCTATTAGGTGAGGGTACGGCTTTGCTGAATAAAAATTGGGATAACTACGGATTGGTCAATTTTGGCGCGGGGACAGGGACGGGCGGCTTTAATGGCAGCATCAATCTAGGCGGTATCCGGCAGTGGCATAACTATGGCACGATTGCTTGGCAAGGGGCGGTAAGCCCCGCCAATAATTTGGCCCGCCTGATTATCCTGACTAACGAGGCCGGTGGTCAGATTAACGTTGCCAGCACCGATGCCGCCAGTGTCCGCACCTTAAATGTGGGGGGCTTCAACAATGACGGCATCCTACGCCTGTCCGGCGGCAACTTACACATCGTCAGCCCTGGCACCGATACTGGCCGCTATCAGGTGACGGGTACGGGGCAGTTGCAATTTGCCGATGGCACCCGCGTTTTCAACGGTGCGGCCATCAGCAGCCAACAGCCAGTCAGTTTTAGCAATGACGATGTTTTTATCCGCAACGGCGCGATTCTGAGCGCACCGGACGTGGTGCTTGACGGTAGCACATTGACCCTAGATAGCCCCTTGTCCTTAAACAAATTTACCTTGACCCGCGGGCAAGTTAATAATGGCGCTGGCTTGACCACCATCGGCGCTTTCGCTTGGTCAGGAGGAACCTTGGCAGGTGCAGGCAATTATCGGTTTACGGATGGCTTTGCCTATACGGGGGGGGAGATGAGCGCCACCGGAGCCATAACCATTAACGATAGCAGCGGTTCTTTGACCTTACCCGCAATGCCCTCCATTGGTAGTCTAAATGCGCATTCTTCAGGTCGCCTGACCTTGACGGGCAACCTGAACGCCAGCGCTTTGGGCGATGCGATTGTGTTGGCGGCGGATAAACAATTTATCAATGGCGTTAACGCCTTATTGACCACCCCGCAAGGGCGTTGGTTGATTTACAGCAACGACCCAGCCGACAACGTGTTGGGCGCATTATCGCCCCGCTTCACGCACTATGGTTGCACCGCAGATGGCTTATGTTCGGGTGATGGCTTTAATGTCGCCACCGCCCAAGGCAATGGCTTGTTGTACAGCAGCATCCCTGTTATTCCTCAGCGGACTGTGCGTGATGATGCCTCCCAACAGCAAGATGAGTCCGTTGTCCTGATTGGGCCATCACCGTCCACTAGCCCGGTCTTAGGGACTGGTGTTGGTGGGACAAACAGTGATGGGAAAAACAAGCGCCACGATCCGCGCCAACAATGTCAATAACCCGCTCATCGCAACGTTCTTATATGCACACCTATCTTTCTTATAGTAGTAAATGCTTGGGATTATTGTGCTGGCTAGGGCTGGGGATATCCGTCAGCCATGCCGCCCC
>JAQTNZ010000297.1 GCA_028713595.1 Methylovulum sp.
ATGCTGCCCAAGATATAGCGCGGGGCCGAGACCAGTATCGGAAAAGCCATCGACAGCACCGAGTAGCCGGAGGTGAACAGGATGATGTTGGACATGGCCTGGGTTTGCCGATTGAAAGCATCGCCAATCGTGGCGAACAATTTACCCAAGCGTTGGCGTTCTTTGGTTTCGCCTTTAATCAAGGCGATGGCGTGGGAGTTTTCGCGGACAGTGACCAAATCAAAGCGGAAATCAGCTTCTACGGTTTGCCGGGCATCGGTGGCTTCGGTTAAGGGGCGGCCTATGCGCCAACCGAGAAACGAGGCGCTGGCGGCATAGAGCATTGCCGCCCACAGCAGGTAGCCGTGGATATTGACGGTAAATAGGCCAAGATTGACGGTGATCGTGCCGGAAATGCCCCAGAGTATCGTTGAGAAACTAGCCAGCACCAGCAGGCTGTAAAACAGCGTGTGGCAAAGCGCGATGGCATCCTCGGTGGCGATGCGGATATCTTCGGCAATGCGCCCATCGGGGTTGTCGTGCTGGGCGGTTTTGATATGGGTGACTTGGTAATGCCGGCCTTTTTGCATCCAACGGGCGGTGATTTGTTCGGTCAACCAAGACCGCCAGCCGATTTGCAAACGCCGTTTTATTTTTAAGTGGTTGACGGTGACGGCCATGCTGGAGGCAAAAATCAGCACCAGCAAGGCCAATTCTTGCAGCAGCCCCGGCATGGAGTGCTGTTCTAGGGCATTGAACAAGGCCGCGCTCCATTCGGTGATCAGCACGGCAATGACCATTTGCAGGATGGTCAGGATAACGAGCAACAGAGTTTGGCGGCGAATGTCGCCACCTTCCTGCCCAGACCAAAAAGGGCCGGCCAAGCGTATAAATTGCATGAAAAATCCGTTTTTATACCACATAATCCTTGCTCCTTATGATGGAAGCCTTAGCACAAGCTTGTTTGTCAGTTATTATTTATCTTTTGCTAAGGCGAAGTTGCTAAAAACGTAGCGGGTGCTCCAGTGGCGTTGGTTATTTTTGTAAATGCCGGCTCCAGCTATGTCAGGTTATTTTTAGGGTTGGCACTTTTTCAGTGGTCGTCTTAAAGCTTTTTATGGTTGGAGCGTGGATAGTGCATTTTATTATCGTTCCCATTGATGCCCTTTACACCCTGTGGGTGGATATGCTTTGGCGCGGGAACGATAATAACTAGCTACCTTTAATCGATCAAAACAAAGTCGTCCTTACCCACGCGGCAGTCAGGGCAACGCCAGTCTTCCGGCACGTCTTCCCAGCGGGTGCCGGGGGCAATATCAGAGTCGGGGTCGCCTTCGGCTTCGTCATAAATATGGCCGCAGACCTCACATTCGTATTTTTTATAGTCAGACATGGTTTTCTCCGTTTTCTAAGGGTGGGGGATAAATAAAGCCGCCATTTAGGGTAGCTGGTTTGAATGTAACATTTTCTGGGTGATTTTCAATGCTAATCTGTGCCGCACTTTTTAAACGGCAGGTAAGTGCTTGCTTCGGTTTTATAAACTTGCACGGCTTTTTGCTCGCGCCTTAAAAAATCGGCGATGGCTTGGGCAAATTGTGCATCTTTGATCCAGTGGGCGGAGTAGGTGGTCACGGGTTCAAAGCCACGCGCAATTTTATGCTCACCTTGCGCCCCTGAGTCAAAGCGGGTGAGCTGATGGCTAATGCAATAATCTATGCCTTGGTAGTAACAGGTTTCAAAATGTAGCGAGTCATAGTCCTCATAACAGCCCCAATAGCGTCCGTACAGGGTGTCTTTGCCAATAAAGCTCAGGGCGGCGGCGACCGGCTTGTCGTCTTTAAGCGCAAGCACCAATAATAGTTGCCCGGGCATGGTCTGGGCGAGCTGTTGGAAGAAGCTTAAGTTCAGATAGGGCTGGGAGGCTTTTTTTAAGTAGGTGAGGGCATAAAACTGAAAAAACACCCGCCATTGTTCAACGCTGATGTCTGCGCCTTTAATCGCTTGCAGGTGGACACCTTGCTCACTGACGCGGCGGCGTTCACGCCTGACCATTTTGCGTTTGCTGGCACTTAAGGTGTGCAAAAAATCATCAAAACTGCCATAGCCTTTATTAAACCACTGGAATTGTACGCCTTCACGGATAGGCAGGGGCAGGGCTTGCAACGCGTTAAGTTGCTCGGTATTGGGAAACAGGCAATGCCAAGATGAGCAGTTGTGTTCATCGGCCAGTTGCTGGAGGGTAGCCAGTAACAGTTGAAGGGTTTGCCGGATATCCACCCCTGCCCGCACGGCAAACCGTGGCCCAGGGCAGGGGGTGAAGGGGATGGCGGCCAGCAATTTGGGGTAGTAGGCCAAACCATGTTGCTGGTAGGCATGGGCCCATTGTTGGTCGAACACATATTCGCCGCGTGAATGGTGCTTAAGGTACAGCGGCATGATGGCGCACAAGCCGTCCGCATCGGTCACTAGCAGATGCTGGGGGAGCCAACCAGTGTGCGCACAGACACTACCCGATTGCTCAAGAGCCAGCAGGAATTCATGGCGGAGGAACGGGTACGCATCGCCAGCGAGCGCGTTCCAAGCGGCGGCCTCAACGTGCGCTAAGCTGTCCAGCCGTTGCACTTGCATGTTTGGCCCGTATCGGTTGGCTTATAGGCTATGCAGTTCCGCATACAGGGCGCGGAATTCGTCACTTAATTTGTGGGCGGGCGCGTAATGGACCAGCGGTTGCGCGGCGGAATGCGATTCCCTGACTTTGACCGAGGGCGAAATCATCGCCGCCAATACCGGCAGGCCTTCGGCAATCAGCTCATCGACCAATTGCCGTGGCAAGTTGGCCTGCCGTTGGAATTGGTTGACGATGATGCCTTCAACTTCCAGTTGTTGGTTATGGTCGGCCTTCACTTCGGCGACGGTTTGCATCAGCGTATATAAGGATTGTCTGGCAAAGGTGTCGCAATCAAAAGGGATCAGGCATTTTTCGGCGGCAATCAGTGCCGATTGGCTGTAAAAATTTAAGATCGGTGGGGTGTCGATAAAAATATTGTCAAAGCCGGACAGTTTTTCCAAGGCTTCTTTCAGCTTAAAAATTTTGAAACGGGCTTCCAAGCGGCTTTGTAAGGGGTCAAGATCGGGGTGCGAGGGGATGAGGGACAGATTAGGGAAAGGCGTTTCATGGATCAGCGCTTCCAATCCAGAATCAGCGCTGCTGCCAAACAGCGACAAGCTCAAGCAGTTTTTGAAAAACAGGGCGATGGTTTTGTCGCTGTCACTGACTTTGGCACCTAACAGGTATTGCGTAGAGTTGCCTTGTACATCCAAATCAATCACTAAGGTTCGTTTGCCTTCAATGGCGCTGATCGCCGCCAGATTACAGGTGATGGTTGATTTGCCGACACCGCCTTTTTGATTGAAAATCACTCTACGCATGGTTGTTCCTGTTAAATTGATAAGTTGCTTGTCTAGGCCACGCAGGGCAAGGGCCTTGTGTGGCTTTTTTCCAAAGGGATGGCCTTAAATCCTGACGAAGGTGTTGCTATGGCAAGCCGGGCATTCGGGGATTTCGCTGGCGGCTTTAAAAGCGATTTCTTTGCCACAGGCATCACAGATAAACGTGCCGGGGCTGGTGATGTCGCCGCTGTGGTAAACGTGTTTGGTCGCCAATTGCTCCAGTTTTGCCAATTCGATGCGGGTTTTGTCGGCCAAGCTTAAAAACGCGTCCAGGGTGAAATTTTCCAGCAACTGCACGTCAAATTTAAACCACTCGCTGAGGGAGTCGTTATCAGCCCCACCCGCCAAGCCGTGGGCGGCATGTTCGATGTCACGCTGGACGAAATGGGCGACCTTGTCCAATTCTTCGCTGGTCAAGTCACTGACTTTCCTTAATTTTTCTTTTGCTATTTCCAAGCTGTCGGCAAATGAATGTAAGGTGTCGTCCATCGCTTCGTAAAGATGCCCCATCAAATCGAGATAGGCATTGATAAGATTATTTTTGTTCATGGTCCGGCTCCTGAAAATGACGCTTTAGATTTAAGCAAGTGTACGGTATTCTAACGCTTTTGATCGGTAAAAGACGAGAAGGATGCAAGAAAATTATCAACCGCTCATGATTGAGCAAGATGCACAACATGTCTGGGCCGCCTCCGGCGTGTTCAAAGCCTTGGAATCTTCTGCGGCGGACAAGTATTATTGCCTATCCATGTTCCCTTATCCTAGCGGCAAACTGCACATGGGGCATGTCCGCAATTACACGATAGGCGATGTAATCAGCCGCTATCAACGGATGCTCGGCAAAAACGTCTTGCAGCCTATGGGTTGGGATGCCTTTGGTTTGCCAGCGGAAAATGCCGCCATGCAGAACAACGTACATCCTGCCGATTGGACGTACAGCAATATCGACTACATGCGCGACCAGCTGAAACGCTTAGGGTTTGGCTATGATTGGGACAGGGAAATCGCCACCTGCGATCCTGACTATTA
>JAQTNZ010000298.1 GCA_028713595.1 Methylovulum sp.
TCAGCACCCCCACCCTGCGGCCGGGCGATGAGATCATGGTGCTCCCCGCCGTCGACCCCAAGTACCGGCAGCTGTTCAAGGAGGTCACCACCATGATCTACCAGATGGGCCTGGGCGCACGGGTGTTCTTAAAATAGCCGTAATAGGTAGACACTGAGTTCCTGTCATTAACTAAATATTTTTTATATTAATTATCTATAAGATATATTTTATGTCCACCGAGTTTACCCATAAGGTATAACAATGCTGGCATAAAACCAGTCTGGCAGGCACCTTACCCCACCTAAAAGATAGAAAAGTCCGCCCCCTATAATGTGCGGATTAGATGCTTATGGCTAAAATTGATTACGCCCCTTCAACGACTGGAAATATTTAAGGTTTTGTCCAAAAAAGCCATCAATTCACAGCACTTTCAGTTATAAATGTGTTTTGAGTAAACTTTCGTAACAATTGTAAGTGATTTTTAGATTTTTTAGAGGATGGGTAATACGTCATATTATTTATAAAGTTTTCTTGTTATCTTGGAAAATATGTAAGGCATATTAATATGCCTTACAATCCTAAAAAACAACACATAGAAATAGCCATGGGTAAAAATCAATCTTCGCTCTAGAGATGGAGATAGCGGGTCACATTGCCATTTATGTTGAGATGCCTTAAAAAACAATTAAAACCCATAATTAACCTTCATACTGCCAATATAAGGGGGAGCTTATTCAGAACAAAAACCACATTTGATTGGGAATAGGCCATAAAAATCCTTAGCTTTTAAAGCTGTGGAGTGGACTTAAGAGGATCGGATTGCGTTGCACGCATTTTTTGGTAAGTGTTACACACTTACCAAAAGACTCTTAGGATATCGCAAGAACATGACCAAATAAAAACATTCTTGACGCTATTTATCAACAACTCTGGTGTAATGTGGTGTTTTTTTACCACCAAATGAAAAAGCAATGGGCTATGGACATAAAATTGCTTGGATACGTTTTAATGGAACATAGGTACTGGTGACAACACCGGATTTTTAAAATACAGGTAAAAATATGACTATTCGGGAAACATTAAAAACAGGGCGTGGTGAAGTTATCTTAACTTCATTATGGGGCATAAAAATAATCTGTAAAATTTTAGGGTTGAGCCGATTTTACCAACAATGGCTGACGCGCTTGGTCAGGCGGCAAGAGCTTTTTGACGATCTGTTTTATCTTGAAAATAATAGTGATGTGGCAGAATCACAGGTGAACGGAATCCAACATTATGTGCTGTATGGTGACAAGGAAGGCCGTTCGCCAATGCCTCTTTTTGATCCGGTTTATTACCGTTCTAAAGCATCAGGGCTTAGCAGCCACCTTTATACCAATACCTTGTTGCATTACGGTTATGTGGGGCGTTACCGCAGAACACCTCCTAGTGCCTGGTTTGATGTAGATTTTTATCTAAGCAATAACAAAGATGTCGCCCGTTCCGGCAACGATCCGTTAATCCATTACCTGAAATGGGGCGGTAGCGAAGGCCGTTCGCCTTGCCCACAATTTGACGGCACTTATTATTTGCGCACCTCGCCCGATGTGGCCGCAACCGGCATGAACCCGCTCTTGCATTATCTGTTCTTTGGCCGTTTGGAAGGGCGTAGCACTATGCCTGAGCAAAACGGTGATGGCCTGGATATGGAAGCCGGTGAATTGCCTATCCTGACCCTGCCTGATGATGAGGCCTGGAGCGCATTGATACCGCGTGCCACTATTGCAGAAACTAACGTGGATGTGGTCGTGCCGGTCTACAAAGGCCGGGTCGAAACCCTACGCTGCCTATACAGCGCTTTGGCGGTCTCTTATCAGTTACCGTTTGAGCTGATTGTCATCAATGACGCCAGCCCCGATGCAGAACTTAGCCAAGACTTACAAAAACTGGCCGATATGGGGCTATTCACGCTTTTGGTCAACGAAGAAAACTTGGGATTTGTACAAACCGTCAACCGGGGCATGAAATTGCATAAAGACCGCCATATTGTCTTGCTGAATGCTGATACCGAAGTGTATGACGGCTGGCTAGACCGTTTGCATACCGCCGCCCACCGTAACCCCAAAACCGGCACAGTGACCCCATTGTCCAATAATGCCACCATTTGCAGTTACCCTAATTTCTTGCATGACAATCCCTACCCTTTAGAGCTCAGCTATGCGGAAATCGACGCACTGACGGCCACCGTCAATGCCGGCAGCGAAGTGGAAGTACCCACAGGCGTAGGCTTTTGCATGTATATCCGCCGTGACTGCTTGGACAAAGTCGGCTTGTTTGATGAAAAAGCCTTTGGCAAAGGCTATGGCGAGGAGAACGATTTTTGCCAACGCGCCATCCGCAAAGGTTGGCGCAATATCATTGCCGGTGACATCTACGTCCGCCATCTGGGTTCGGCATCATTTCAGGGCGAAAAAGCCATGCGCGTCCAATCGGCACTGAAGATATTGGACAAAAAATATCCGCACTACCGGAAAGATGTGGACGTTTTCGTCCAGACCGACCCGCTTAAAGCCGACCGTCTCCGTCTTGATGCGTTCAGATTACAGCGGCTGAGCCGGGAAAAAAATATCCTGTTGGTTTGCCATGCCCGTGGCGGCGGTTCTGAGCGGCGCGTACAGGAAGATATTGTCAACCTGATGCAAGCGGGTTACGGTGTATTTACCTTGCGCCCTGTCCCTAAACGCCCTAGCCACGTCAACTTGGGACATCCGTCCATCCGCTCATTACCGAACATCAATCCCTTTGAGCTAGCGGATACCGCGACACTGGCGGCGGCCCTTAAAGAATTGGGCATTACCGAAGTCCACACCCATAGCTTGGTCGATTTTATGCCAGAAGCGGCATTAGATTTGCATAAGGTGATTACCGAATTGGCCGCCTACTGGAAAATCAATTTACATGATTACAAAGCCATTTGCCCACGCATCAATTTAATTGACGAAGATGGCCGCTATTGCGGTGAACCGGACGAAGCGGGCTGTAACCGCTGTTTGCTTGAGCGCGGTTCCGACTTTGGGGTCAAAAGCATCCACACTTGGCGGCAAATCCATCACGATGCCCTAGCATCGGCCAACCGTATCGTTGTCCCTGACCAAGACGTTTCAGAACGCCTGTCCCATTATTATCCCGATGTGGCTTTTGAAGTGTTGCCCCATGAGACGATTGATTTAAAAGCGGTGCAAGTAAAAATGCCCGTTATTGCGGCAGAAGAAAAATTGCGGGTGGTCGTTGTTGGTGCAATTGGTAAAATCAAAGGCTTTAATGTGATTATGGACTGTGCCAAACTGGTGCAACAACACAACTTGCCGATCACCTTCATCGTTATGGGCTATACCATGAACGACATGCTGATTAAAGAAGCAGGTGTTGAGGTGAGCGGCAAATACCAAGAACACGAAGCCTTGGAGACATTGGCAAGCTTAAACCCACATCTGGTCTGGTTGCCTTCGATATGGCCGGAAACTTACAGCTATACCCTATCATTAGCCCTACAGGCGGGCCTGCCCGTGTTTTCTTTTGATATTGGCGCGATTGCCCGCAGGACCCGGGAGTCCGGCATGGAAAGCAATCTGATGCCATTATCATGGATAGATAGCCCTGAAAAAATCACCCAACAGTTTGAAGCATTTAGGCAAACGTGCCTACAGTCTCCGCTATAACTAGATTTATTATTTAAAATTACGGAAAAAGATATGAAAAAAGTAATTCCAGTCACGCCTGATTCATCTGAAACTACTACAGAAGAAACGCTTATAGATAACACTGTTGGCTCACCCTCAGCCCTCTCTGGAGACATCTTATCCACCCCAGAAACCAATATGGCGGCACCAGACCTTGACGTTCTGGCAGACGCACCACCTACAACTGAAAGCAGCATTGTTGGCTATATCGAACACATAGCCAGACTGCAAATCCATGGCTGGGTTATAGACTATGAAAAAAGCCCCTTAAAGCTTTCCCTGAGCATTGCCGGCCAACCTTACCAAATCTCCTACGTTTGGCTGGAACGGACAGATATTGCCCAACAATATGGCGAGGAATTTTTACATTCCGGTTTTCGGATTGATGTTCCGCAAGGTTTAATTGATGTATTTGAATTGGCAATCCAAAACGGCCAATCGATTGACGTGACCGCTAACAGAATCACTTTACATAATAACGTCAGCGGCTTGATAACTCCTGTTACTGAATCTACCACGCCCTCTACCGCAGAGATCGCGCCGGAAACCGAACCTACCGCAAAGGCCGCACCGGAGGTGGAACCTGTCGCCGAAGCCGCGCCGGAAACCGAACCTGTCGCAAAGGCCGCACCAGAGGCGGGACCCGTTGCAGAGGCCGCGCCGGAAACCGAACCTGTCGCAAAGGCCGCACCGGAAACCGAACCCGTTGCAGAGGCCTCGCCGGAAACCGAACCCGTTGCAGAGGCCTCGC
>JAQTNZ010000299.1 GCA_028713595.1 Methylovulum sp.
TTCCGGCTTCCGCCAAAATTGCGCCTTCCTCGCCATCAGGTATTGAACCGTCATCGGTAATGGTGGTAGCGGCATAAACAATGTCGCCTATATCTAAATCTTCTATTCTCATGCCCTCTCCCCGTTAGAATGGTTTTGTAGGAAACCTTACAAAAGCCTATGAATTGTTTGTTTGTAATCTTTGCTACACCTAGTAATGTTTATTTTATATTATAAATATCAATTACTTATAAAAATAATAATGGTCTGGCACATAGGTTGCATTAAGTAACTACAAGAACGATGCCAACCCTTTCAGGAGACTTGTTGTGATTACCTTAACAGAAAAAGCTATTAACGCTGTCGGTCGCTTTATCGCCAGTTCGGAAACACCTTCGGCCGGGCTTCGTATCGAAGTCACTGATGGGGGATGTTCGGGTTACCAATACGGTATGAAGCTTGAGGCCGATAGTGCCCCTGAAGACACCGTAATTGACTGTGGTGCGGTCAAAGTGTTTGTTGCCCCTACCAGTATGCCCATGCTGGATGGCATGGAAGTCGATTTTCTCGACAGCATAGAGGGCTCAGGTTTCAAGTTTATTAACCCTAACGCGGCAAAAAGCTGTGCTTGCGGTTCTTCGTTCAATACCAGTGCCAGCGGTACAGGAACGAAAACCTGTTCGTAACTTATTAAGGTGGGCAACACAGCTTTGTCCGCCGCAACCCGATCAAAACGCGCAACAGCATTGCCCGCCCTACCCCAATTCCGAGGATAAAGCCATGTGGGACTATTCAGATAAAGTAAAAGAACATTTTTTTAACCCTAAAAATGCCGGGGCAGTGGCCGATGCCAATGCCATAGGCGAAGTGGGTTCCATCAGTTGCGGTGATGCCTTGCGTTTGACCTTAAAGGTTGATGATGCCAGCGAAGTGATCCTTGATGCCGGCTTCCAAACCTTTGGTTGCGGCTCGGCGATTGCTTCATCATCAGTGCTGACCGAGATCATCAAAGGCATGACCATTGATGAAGCCTTAAAAGTCACCAATCAGGATATTGCCGACCACCTGGAAGGTTTGCCGCCAGAAAAAATGCACTGTTCCGTTATGGGACGTGAGGCCTTGCAAGCAGCGATTGCTAATTACCGCGGCGAAGAATGGGCGGACGACCATGAAGAAGGCGCGTTGATCTGCAAATGTTTTGCAATTGATGCGGTAATGATCGAAGAAATGGTCTGGGCAAACAAACTGCGCACCGTCCAAGACGTGACCAATTTTACCAAAGCGGGTGGTGGGTGTGCGGCTTGCCATGAAGACATTGAAGCGATTTTGGAAAAAGTGCTGGCGGAAAAAGGCGAGAAATTCGACCCCGAAGCCGCGCCTGTAGCGAAACCTGTGGTCGCCGAAGTCAAAGGCCCATTGACCAATTTGCAACGCATCAAAAAAATTGAGCAAGTGCTGGAATCGTTGCGGCCTTCGTTGATGGCTGATGGTGGCGATGTCGAATTGGTCGAAGTGATAGGCAACACCGCCTATGTCAATATGACAGGCGCGTGCAGCGGTTGCCAAATGGCGGCGATGACCATAGCGGGCATCCAACAACGGCTGATGGAAGTCATGGGCGAATTTATCAAAGTCGTGCCGGCTTCGGAAATGGCCAAACTTGTGAACATAGCAGCATAGGAATACAGCCATGACCGATATTTATCTGGACAACAACGCCACCACCAAAGTAGATCATGCCGTGGTCGACGTGATGATCCCCTATTTTCTGGAGCAATACGGCAATCCTTCATCTATCCATAAATTTGCCGATGGCGTGGCGCGTGGCCTTAAACAGGCCCGCCAGCAAGTGCAAAACCTGATCGGCTGTGAGCATGATTCGGAGATCATCTTCACTTCCTGCGGCACGGAATCCAATTCCACGGCGATCCTATCCGCCATTAAAGCCCAGCCGAACAAAAAAGAAATCATCACCACCACCGTTGAGCATCCGGCCATCTTAAGCCTATGCGAAGCGCTGGAAAAAGAAGGCTACACCATCCATAGGATGCCGGTAGACCGCGCCGGACGTTTGAATCTGGAAGCCTATAAAAAGCTGTTGTCCGACCAAGTCGCCATTGTATCGGTCATGTGGGCAAATAACGAAACGGGAACCCTGTTTCCGGTCGTGGAAATGGCAGAACTGGCCCATGCAGCTGGCGTGATGTTCCACACCGATGCCGTGCAGGCCGTTGGCAAAATCCCGATGATGTTGCAGGACACCAAAATTGACATGTTGTCGCTGTCCGGCCATAAACTGCATGCCCCTAAAGGCATAGGCGTATTGTATTTGCGCCGTGGCACCCGTTACCGTCCGCTTTTGCGGGGCGGCCATCAGGACCGCGGCAGACGTGCGGGCACTGAAAACACCGCTTCCATTGTCGGCTTGGGCAAGGCTTGCGAACTGGCGTTGGAGCATATCGAATATGAAAACACCCATGTCAAAGCCATGCGCGACCGCTTGGAGCGCGGCATCACCGAACAGATCCCCCATTGCTTTATCACGGGTGACATGAACAACCGCTTGCCTAACACTACCGATATTGCTTTTGAATATATCGAAGGCGAGGCCATTTTGATGTTGCTGAACAAAGCGGGTATCGCCGCCTCTAGCGGATCAGCCTGCACTTCCGGCTCCTTGGAACCCTCACACGTCATGCGGGCGATGGATATCCCTTACACGGCGGCCCACGGAACGATACGTTTCTCGTTCTCGCGCTATAACTCCATGCACGAAGTCGATGAAGTCTTGAAAGTCATGCCCGGCGTGGTTGCGACCTTGCGTAAATTGTCACCGTATTGGGACGGCAACGGCCCTGTGGCTAACCCTGAACAGGCGTTTAAGCCAACCTATGCCTGATTAGGCTCATTCCCCTATATAGCCTTACGTTAAGCCGTTTGTATGAGCGGCTTAACAAGGCATATCTCTATGTACTACCCTCTTTTTTCCAAGTTGCTTTCGTGATGGCCTAGCTTCTTAAACTGCCACGACTGTTTTTAAGTTACCCAAAAATTTGGCGGCCTTAAGCTTGCTGTCAAACAATTCCAAAGCCACTTCATACAAGCGCAAATCCAAGCTGTTCATCTCTTTTGCCAAGCGTAATTCTTCATCAGAAAAATCATTGCTGTCCAGCTCATATCTGACTGGAGTCAGGGTGGTAAAAAGCGTCTTGTCCCAATCCATAACGGTGCAGAGCAGATCATAGGATTCGTGCGGTTTTTCATTAATACCGATAAAAATAAACTGGTTTTTCAGATTGTTGATGGCGGTGTCCAACATGTTTTCGGTACATTGTCCGAATGGAGCGCTAAAACCGCCTGATAACAGTCGGGTTAAATAGTTATCCAGCACTTTATGCCCAATCTTAAAAATATCGCTGATCGTCAAGGTTTGCCCTTTGTGTGCAGCCACTAGGGTTAACTCTTTGGCATGATAACAAACCCGTAGCAAAGGTGCCCGCAGCCAGATCAAATAGTCGCCGGGCAGTCCCGCTTTCTCAGCGCCGCCAAATGGGAAAGTGCCGTAAACCAGTTGTTTTTGCAAATAACTGTAAGGATAATGCCGCAAAGCCAATACCTTGTCTTCACCCGCACCCACGGAAATGACATTGCCGTGGGTCGCCATTTTTACATGCGTCCGCAAATCATAGGTGATGCTGTAAGATGGTTCGATAAAAAACCTGATGGCTGTCCGCTCAGTTTTTTCCAATATAATGGCTAGGCGTTGCTCAATAAAATGATAAAAACAAGTTTTTTCAATCGAGTAGCTTAAACAATCATGCCGGATATCGGCATGGTCTGGTTTATCGGAAATATAATCTTGGGGGAGCAAATAAACATGCGGGTTAGGATGGATGTGCATGGCATAGCGCAGGACAATCTCAGAAAAGGTTTTGCTCAAATGGCAGAAACCTGGTTTTGCCAATAGCCTTGAAATATGTAGGGAACCTGTTGAAAAGTTGCTGATGAAAAAATCAGCAAAATGCCCAACCACTAATTTGGTGTTGCTAGTCTCGCCAACCACAGAAACATAACGGATTGTGGGTTTCACTAAAGCGAGAATGTCCCGTACCACCTTATGGTCTTTTTCCGCTTCGTGGAGGGAGGCCGCCGAAGGGGTAAGCGGCATAGTCCAGCCATCGAAAATGACTGCCAATGTGGGGTAACGGCTGGCAAGTTGGTTAAGGATATAAGCATAACCTTCAACCTGTTCCAACCAACTCCGTTTTTGCCCCTCCACCCCTATCCAGACCAACGGATAACATCCCTCCACTTTTTTCACTTTCGCTAAAGCAATTCCAGTGGGTGAACTTATTGCCTTATTGACCCAATACTTATCGGACACTTCATAATAGAACCTATGCAAATGGAGCTGACGGTTGGTGCCTAAATGGATAACC
>JAQTNZ010000300.1 GCA_028713595.1 Methylovulum sp.
CCTGCCCACCCTCGCTTTTGAAGTGTTCGGCACCGCCACCGGACAACCGCCACTGATTATCCTACACGGCTTTTTTGCCTCATCCAGGACGTGGCGGTTGCTGGCCGGCAAATTGGCGGACAAACGCCAAGTTTATGTGCTGGACATGCGTAACCACGGTGCGTCCGAGCATCATCCGGTGATGGACTATCCGACGATGGCGGCGGACGTGCTGCATTTTATGAACCGACAGGGCATAGCATCCGCCAGCTTATTAGGGCATAGCATGGGCGGCAAGACCGCAATGTGGTTCGCGCTGAATTATCCTGATTATATCGACAAGCTGGTGGTGGTCGATATCGCCCCCGTCAGTTACACCCATAGCTTTGCGTCCTTGATCGCCGCCTTAAAATCGCTGCCGCTGACCGGGCTGGACAACCGCAAACAGGCGGAAACCTATCTCGCCGCCGCCATCCCTGATTTAAGTTACCGGCAGTTCCTCCTGCAAAATTTGCTGCTGGATAATGGCGTTTATCGCTGGCGGGTGGATTTGGACATCTTTGCCCGCGCCGCCGACGCTATCGTGGCTTTCCCGCCCGCCCAACACTTACAGCCTTTTTCAGGGCAAACCTTGTTTGTCAAAGGGGCGGATTCCGCCTATATGCAAGCCGCGCACACCACCGCCCTGTTTCCGACAGGGCAAATGACCGTCATTGCCAAGGCCGGCCATTGGTTACACGTCCAGCAACCCCAAGCCTTCTTGGCGGAGGTCGGGCGGTTCTTGGCTTAGAAATGGGAAGGGAATAATTCAGGCAAACGCTACAGGGTACGGGGTCTGGAGCTTAGGTCTCTTGCCCGCCCTCCAAAATGATTATGCCCAGATTATTTTATGTACATTCCTTAACATTAAGAACGCTAATCACAAAGGATACAGGGTTTCTGATACCCGGCGGGCGCTTTAAACCTCATACCCTTAGGGGTTTTAGGGGTAAAAGTTGACTATTCCAGTGGGTTATGTATAGTAACTGTAACTCATAACCAGATTTATAAAAGGATAGTCCTGTGCGCTTAACTACTAAAGGTCGCTATGCAGTGACGGCTATGCTTGATTTGGCTTTCCACAGCCAAATCAGGCCTGTTACCTTAACGGAAATTGCCGCCCGTCAAACTATTTCACTCTCATACTTGGAACAATTATTTGCCCGTTTGCGCCGGGCCGGCATGGTCAAAGGCGTACGTGGCCCAGGGGGCGGCTATACCCTGTGCGGCGAAGCGGCCGACATCAATATCGCCGACATCATCGCCGCCGTTGATGAACAAATGGATGCCACCAAATGCGGTGGCGAAGCCAATTGCCAACAACATCAGGCGTGTCTGACCCATGACTTGTGGATGGGCTTGAGCGAGCAGATCAGGGATTACTTAAAAAGCATCACCCTTGAGGAATTGCTCGAAAAACACCATGTCCAAGAAATTGCCAAACGCCAAGACGCGGAAGTGCAGCATATCATTGAAGTCCACCGCTTCAGTGGGGCCAGCGCCTAAGCACGGTGATCTATCTCGACCATAATGCCACCACCCCGCTGGATGAACGGGTGCTGGAGGCCATGTTGCCGTTCTTCACCGCGTTTTATGGCAACCCTTCCAGCCTATACCGCCATGGCCGGCTGGTCAGGAGCGCGATAGACACCGCCCGCGAACAAGTCGCCGCCTTAGTCGATGCCCCCGCCGCTTCGGTCATTTTCACCAGTGGCGGCACCGAAGCCAACAATTTGGCCTTGGCGGCCTTGCCCACCGCAGGCAGGCTGGCAGTTGCCGCCACCGAACACCCGTCCACCGCCGCCCCCGCCCAACGTTTACAGCAACAAGGCCATCAACTGGCGGTCATCGCCGTGGATAACAACGGCTTGCTGGCTAACGATGCCCTCCGCCAGCTCCACGCCTTCCGGCCACAGCTAATTTCGGTCATGTTAGCGAACAATGAAACCGGGGTGATCCAAGATGTCGCCGCCTACGCGGGGGCTTGGCACGATAGCGGTGGCATTGTCCATACCGATGCGGTGCAGGCCGTCGGTAAATTGCCGGTTTCGTTCCGTCAGCTCGGCGTACAATTGCTGTCGCTGTCCAGCCATAAAATCTATGGCCCCAAAGGCTGTGGCGCCTTGATTTTTGATAAGGCCATCCCCATTAAGCCCTTGCTGGCAGGTGGCGGACAAGAACAAGGTTTGCGCCCGGGTACGGAAAATGTCGCCGCGATTGTCGGGTTTGGCAAAGCGGCGGAACTGGCTAAAGCCGAGCTGGCGGCACGCCACCAACACCTGCTGGCATTACGGACACTATTGGAAGCCAACCTGGCGGCCATCCCTGGCTTGACCGTGTTTGCGCGAACCGCCCCGCGTTTACCCAATACCGTCCAGTTTGGCCTAGCCGATGCCGATGGGGAAATGTTGCTGATGAACCTGGACAAAAACGCCATCGCGGTCTCCAGCGGTTCCGCCTGCGCCAGCGGCGGCGGCCAACCCAGCCCGGTATTGACGGCCATGGGCGTAGAGCCTACACTAGCCAAAAGCGCGTTGCGCATCAGTTTGGGCAAAACCAACACTGAAGCGGACATTTACCAATTTATCACTGTCTTAAAACGCTTGGTTTGCCAAGCCTAGGAGTTCTCATGTCTGTTTCCCTTACCGAAAGTGCCGCCCGCCAAATCCAAAAACAATTGGTAAAACGCGGCAAAGGCCTGGGCTTAAAACTGGGGGTCAAAAAATCCGGCTGCTCCGGTTACGCTTACGCGCTCGATTATGCCGACCAACTGAATGAAACCGATAGCGTTTTTGAAGGCTTTGGCGTTAAGGTGATAGTCCGGGCGGAGGATTTGCCCCTAGTCAACGGTATCGAACTCGATTACCGCCGCGAAGGCATCAACGAGGCGTTCCAGTTCAATAACCCCAATGTCCGTGGGACATGCGGCTGTGGCGAGAGTTTTTCAGTCCAATAAGCCATCGGCCTTATTCCCTTATAAAATTACAAGTTTTTCTCAAAAGCCATCGCCATTTGCCCATTTTAAGCCACGGATTATGGCAGCGATGATGGACAAATGGCAGGGGAGTCGCTAGACTTAGCCATTGGAGCCGCATTACGTAAGCGCTTCAATCTATGTCTGGCTATAACTTCCAGCATAATTTTAATAAAAAAACGTTAAAATCACCTATGGCGAGGACTCTTATGAAAAAAATCATCCCATCCCTAATACTTGCCGGCACTTTGGCATTAACAGCAAACGCAGCTATGGCGGCCTGTCAAAACTTGCCTGATTACACCGCCTTAAGCAGCGCCTTATCAACGGCACAAAAAGAAGACAATGGCGGTTTTGCCCTGAACATGTGGGCCACTATTGTTGACCGGGACGGTGTCGTCTGCTCAGTCACCATGACCGCCCCTAACCGGGGCGGCCAATGGCCGGGCAGCCGCGTCATTTCCGCACAAAAGGCCAACACCGCCAATGCGTTTAGCTTAGCCCATCTGGCCCTGTCCACAGCCAACTTGTATTCGGCCACCCAACCTGGCGGCTCTTTATTTGGCTTGCAAGAAAGCAACCCTGTCAACGTCGCCGCCGCTTACCAAGGCCTTTCCAAAAATTACGGCACTGCCAACGACCCCTTGGTCGGACAAAAAATCGGCGGTGTCAATGTTTTCGGTGGCGGGCTGGCCCTTTATGATGCGAACGGCAACTTGCTGGGCGGCATTGGCGTCAGTGGCGATTCTTCTTGCGCTGACCACAACATTGCTTGGAAAACCCGCAAACTGTTAGGTCTTGACCACGTTTACAAAGGTGTCAACCCAAACCACAAGGATGACAATATCGTCTATGACATCACCGGCTCCACCAGCGCCAGTGGCTGGGGGCATCCTGTATGCAGCCAAGCGGCTAAGGATATTGCGGAAAGCTTCCCTAAAGCCGGCAGCTGATTGAGCCTGGCGTAAGTTTTAAGGCGCGTTTTCCAAACCGCCGCAAGCACTATCCCTGTATCAACGTCAAGGCGGAAGGGCATAACCTTCCGCCTTGGTGGTTCTTACAGCCACCGTTACAAAACCTATCCAAGCCACAAGCCCCTATCGTTGGCAAGCCACTTAAGCGGATCACTGGGTTGCCCGTTGTGAAAAAATGCCGACAAGCCCGCCTATGCAAGCCGAAGCAATGGAGATCAAGCCCTCGCTAGTTTTGTCAAACAGGGATAAGGTTATTATGCCAACCACACTTTCCCGTAATAGCCACAAGCCCCCATACCGCAACGTTATAGATATGCACTGGCAAAGGCTCTTGTTTAAAATAGGGATGGCGATAAGGATCGACTATGTCCACTTCAGGTTCTTTTTTCATGGTCTATTTCCCATACAGCACCCAAAAAAAAGAGGCATATAAAATGCCCCTTTTA
>JAQTNZ010000301.1 GCA_028713595.1 Methylovulum sp.
AAAATACGTTAACAGCCAATATAAGCCATACCTTTATAATAATTAATGAAAATATTAAAGAAAAAATTGGCGATTTGTTAAAAGAACCTACTGAGGCTTTAAAAATACAATCTGAAAGCCTTGGAAAACAATTAACTAACTGGGAAAGTTCGTTAAATAAACAAAACGGAATCGTGATTGCCAGCATTGCTCAATTAGCTTCCCTACCCGCTACCATAGAAACGCAACTTAATAGCATTACAGGTTCTTTTGGCGCATTAGACCAGAGTATTGATGTAACGATAGGAAAATTAAACACTGCCAACAGTGATATTGATGCCTATATTCAAAAGTGGTTAAGTGCTATCCAATTACAAGCCGCTGCAATTAAGCAACAAGAAGATTCTGTTAAACACATTAATTCAATATTAGCTACCGTCCCTAATATGGCAAAAGAGCTAGACAAAATTAATAAAACGTTTGAAAAAACGGTTAAAGCATTCCAAAAAACAGAAGCGGTCTTAACTGCTAGTATTGGCAATATAAGTTATTCAGTTACTCAAGCAATGGCAACTATTCCACACTTCGACCAAACAGCGAGAAGCATTCAAGCGTCTGTACAAAAGTTTGGTGACGATATAGCCACAGAGCATCAGCAATTGAAAATTATTACTGATACCCTGGAAAAATCTATCAAAATAGTGTTTCAGGGATTAGATACCACCATAGACCAACGCTTAACGAAAACAAACATTCTTTTGAACGATTATTTTTCTGCAATAGACAAGCTATCAAAAAAAATAGTATATACCTATGCGTCTATATCAACAAAAAACCAGCAACCTTAATATTTATTTTTATGAATAGTGAAGATAATAATATTTATGCCTTCTCTATTGGTGATGCGATGGCGGGTATGATGCTGATTTTACTAATGGCTTTTTTGGCTATTTTTTTACAAATGAAGGCTATTCCTAATCAAAGCAAAGAAATTTCCAAGCTGGAAGGGGAATTAAAAATAGCAAAAGAGAGAAACAAGAATGAAGCAGAAAAATATTTTTCAATGAAAAAAGAGATATTCGATGATTTAGTCAATGAATTTGATAAAGATTTAAAAAAATGGAATGCCCGAATTGATGAAAATACATTGGCCTTTATTTTAGAAAATTCCAATAATGGATTTAAGGCAGGTAGTGCAGAAATTCCTATCCAATTTACTAATATGCTAGATCAATTTATACCCAGATATATTAATGTCATTCGCAAATATGATGAATATATCAATGAGATTCGTATTGAAGGGCATACATCTAGCGAATGGGGGGATAATCTGGCGGAATGTGTCAATAATAACAACGAATCTTGTAAGCAATCAGCTTATATCAAAAATATGGGATTATCCCAAGCTAGGGCTATGTCTGTGCTTAATCATATTCTCTTGATGAATGGTATTGACAGCAATAGGGCATGGATTAGAGAAAAATTAGCTGCAAATGGTCTTTCATCAAGTCATTTGTTATGCGGAACAGAGAAAAAAATATGTACTGCTAATGTCTTAGAACAAGAAAATAAGGAAGCGTCACGCAGGGTTGAATTTAGCATTAGAACTAATGCAGAAAGTAAAATAGAAGAACTGTTAAAAATTGATAAAAAATAACTTCTTCTCTTTTTTTTGGTAAAAATATTTATGCGTCAAGGAGACCAAGAGGCTTATGCTGACATTGGCAAAAAACATGAAATAAGTGGTGGAAATTTTGAAAAAAGCCAATTATACAGGCATGACCTTAGTTGAACTGAATACTTTTAACCTAGCAAACCTAAACGGACATTAACCATGACAAGCCTTATCCATCCCACCGCCTATATTGCCAGTGATGCCAAATTGGGCGACAACGTCACTGTCGGCCCGTTTGCCGTCATCGAAAGCGCGCTGTTTGCAAGTTGGCTCTGTGGCATTTGCCCTGCCATCCGGTCGCCTATTATGACGATAAGGCCGATAGGTATTCTAACTCCTATGTTGCCGCGCTTTTGGTCAAGCAGGTGGCGGACGGTATCTGGAAAGAAATTGCCGACACCTGCCTCGCCATCACCGAAGGCCCTTATGCGTGGCTGAACGGGTATTGACCTGTAGAAAGCAATACCCGCGTTTATTGACAGCTTTTTTCGTTCCCACAGGCTATGTACCCACGGCGTGTGTAAGCAACGCTAAATAAACTTATCCGGCAACCACCCTCTAGCCACCGCTTCCCGAAAACACCAAGCTGGGGTGGTTTCGGTCTTATAGCTCCAGAAAAACCAGCCCAGATATTTTTCAAAGGTAATCAGTTGCGCACCGGCATGGGCGCGGTAGGCGACATCGGTTTGGAAATCGTCAAGCCCTTCCAGCGCATGGTTAAACGGGCCGCTTGCCCATAGCGACACCACCCGCAAATCTATGCCTAAGCTCCATTCGCCGACTATGGTTCTGACCCCACGGTCACGGTTAATGGCATCGGCTTCGTTGTTCCACTCGACCACGGATTTTTCGATATGGCCTTGCACGTCCAAGTCTATGTCTTCGCGGACGAAACATTGGTAACGGTGGATGTCGAAAATCACATTGCTAAACGCTGGTTCGTCCATAAAGCCGCTGTATTCGCTATAAGAGCGGAAGCCATCATGAAACACCACCGCCACGGCTTCGGCGGGGCAATACTTGCGGATGCGCTGGTAAGCATCGGTGGTGTATTGTTTCAGCAAGTCGGTCGGGATGTCCCAGCGGGGTTCGTTGAGGACTTCAATGCCGTGCAGGGCAGGGCTGTGGTGGTAGCGTTCCGCCAGCCGTTCCAAGACGCTTAAGGAATGGTCGATGTAAGCGGTTTGGGTATGCCATTCGCAGACATCTTTGATGCCGCCATTGTCAAAGCCATTTTGGCAACCGGGGGCGGCGTGCAGGTCTAGTATGATATTAAGGCCCAATGCTTCCGCCCAGGCAAAGGCATTGTCTAAGATAACCAATCCGCCTTGTACAAATGGATAGCGGATGTCACCGTAAGCGGGGTGGTAAGGGTAGTCGGGGCCAAAAATCCAATGCCCGACAGGGATACGCACGGCGTTAAGGCCCCGTGCGGCTATCCAGGCGAAATCATCGCGGGTGATAAAGGTTTGCCAATGGCGGGCCAGGGTTTGCTCGGCCTTGTCGCCCAATTCTACGCAATAGGAGGTTTCATCGGTGGCTTGGAGGCCTTCGAACAAGCTGGGCACCATCCATTTTTCAATGACTAGCCAACTGCCCAGGTTAACGCCGCGTAATTTTTTGCCGAAATTCTTGGTGGAGGTTGTGTTCATGTTAGTTCTCCTTACTAATTCAAGATCATAAGGTGATCCGGCGGGGATGGAAGGCTTCCGCCGTTGGTTGGTTGCTGATGGTCAACAAAGTGGCATCAGGCAGTTGTTGGCAAATCAGGCGGTACATCTCCGCTTCCCCATCCGGCGGCAATGAGTCAAACGGTTCTTGGGATAAAATCCATTTCGGTTTCTTTAAGAACAGGCGTACTACCCCTAAGCGTTGTTGTTGCTCGCGTGGCAATGCACCCACCCAAGTATCGACCTTATCCAGTTGCCCGATCATTTCATCCAGACCCACCAAACTCATATAGCGTTCCAATTCGCCTTGAGCGAAACTTTCCGCATCATCGGGATAGCAAATGGCCTCCCGCAACGTGCCGTTAGGTAGGTAAGGGCGGGGGGGCATGAAAAACATCGGTTCGTCATCGGGCAATTCGATACGGCCCTCGCCCCAAGGCCATAATCCGGCAATGGCTTTGAACAATTTCGCCCCGGTGGCGGTATCGCCAGTGATTAACAGGTGTTCGCCAGGGCGGATGTATTCGTCAAAGGCCGACATGCACACCATGCGGTCTAGTTTACCCAAACATAATTGATGAAAGCGCAAGATGGGCTGTTCGGATTTTTCCAAGACAATCCGGTAAGGGTCGGGGCGGGCGATTTCCTCTTCCAGCGCATCAAGGGCTTTAACCAAGCTTAACACCCGTTCGACCGAAGCCCGCCATTGTGCGACAGCGGACATATTGTCAACCGGCCAAGACAGCTCCGAGGTGGTTTGCTGGAAAGCTTGCACCGATTGCATCAGGCTACCTAAAGTAATGCTACCTAGGATATAACGGGGTGCGGACACTAAAACCGGAACCGCCATCGACAGAACCGAATAACCGGATGTGAACAGAATGATGTGGGACATAGCGTGGGTTTGCCGATGAAATCCTGCAACAATATCATCGAACAATTTCAGCAGATGTTTACGCTGAGTGTTTTCGCCGTAAATTAAGGCGATAGCTTGGGAGTTTTCGCGGGCGGTCGCCAAATCAAAACGAAAATTGGCTTCGACCGTTTGCCTAGCATCCGTTGCTTTAGTTAAAGGCCGACCAATA
>JAQTNZ010000302.1 GCA_028713595.1 Methylovulum sp.
GTATGCCAGCGAATTACGCCAGTTTACCAATGGCACGCTGGCGAGTATGCAGGGGACGGCGGAGCGCACCCGTGGGCAAGTTACGGCACGGATTGCCGGTTTGGTGATTGATTTGCGGGTGCGCCAAACCAAAAGCGGCAAGACCATCGTTTCGGTGATGCTGGATGACCGCACTGCACGTCTGGAGTGCACGGTATTTAATGAAGTCTACGAGCGTTACCGTGAGGTGTTTGTCCGTGATAGCCTGTTGGTGGTCGAAGGAGCCTTGTCCATAGACAGCTACGCTAACGCCTTACGGATGAATGTCGAAAAAGCCTTTAACATCGGTCAGGCACGGTCGGCGTTTGCCAGGTCATTGCAAATCCAATGGACGGCCACCGGCCCCGAGCCAGCGGTTATAGATAAACTAACGGCGGTTTTGCAGGCATTTAAAGGCGGACTATGTCCGGTGGAGATCAACTACCAATCACCTGTCGCCAAAGCGGGCTTACGGTTGGGCGATGCCTGGCGGGTCAATGCCGCTGATGAATTGTTGGTTAAATTACGCGCCGTGTTTGGGAAGGATGGGGTTGAGGTTAGGTATCGGTAATTGGGCTACCTATACTTTAAACGGTCAGGGTTTCAGTTTTTAGTGGGAGGGAGCGCGGGCATCCTGCCCGCTAGTTGCGGTCAAGATGACCGCGCTCCAAAAGACTGTTGCTGGTTCCATCCACTTCCACCACAAGGATGGTTTGGAGATAGGTGAACGGAACAGGCGTAAGCCTAAGTATTGACGCAAAGGGGCGAAAAAATCGCCGCTTCGCGGAAAAAATAGCTAAAGGGCTAAAGGGTTAAAAAGCCCTCACAGCACGAACGTAACGAGTGTCGCACTTACAGCCGGTGTCCTGGAAGCCACCCCCGAAGCGATAACCCCAAGCGTCGCCGTAGTTGACCTCGGATGAACTCCAGTAGTCATAGCTGGCAAAACCACCGACATTGGTCAGCGGCGCGGCGGCGCCTTGCCCAATGTTTTGGTACATCAGGTTCAGTTCGTCTTTGGACGGCAAGAACCAATCGCTATAGCCGCCCAGCACCAAGTCGGCGGTAAGCTTGGCGGCATAAGCCCCCACACCTTGGGTCTTGACGATTTTGGTGGTATTGGCGGCACCGGTGCCCACGGCGGTGGCGGTCGCGCCTGTGGTAATGAGAGAGCCGTTATGCCATAGGATGCCAGTGCTTTGATCGGTCGGAGCTGCCACCAAGCCGTGTCCGTAGCTGTTGTCAATATAAAAAATGATGCCGCCTTGGTAGGTTTTGCCGATGACGATGGTTTGGTTTTCAAATCGCACCAAGGCGGATGCGTTTAACAACTCCACCGCGCTGAGGTTGCTGGCAACCAGTGTGACGTAGCCTTTGCCTTTGATAAAATTCCATTGGGTGGCTGGGTCATTGTTCAACATCAGTTGCGTCCAAGCATTTTGGTGCTGGGTTTGGTTTACGGTCACTTCATAGCACGGGTATGTGGTGTCGGTGCTTAAGCATCCGCTGCTGCCAGCGCGTTTGCCGCTGGGGTAGACGCGGTACAGGGCATTAGTCGCGGTGCCGTTTTTGGGTGTGAACACATGCACTTTGTAGCTGCTGGCAAGCGGTGCCGGCCATTTGACAGCCGAATCGCTACCCCCTTGCAGGATGACCGCGCCCGTGACTTGCTTGCCCGCGGGAGGGGTGGCGTGGGCCGTGTTTAGGGGCATCAGCGCCAGCGTAAGGCTTAAGGCGGATAGTTTGAACCATGATTTCATAAGTGTCTCCGAGGGTTGGGGGTACTGCCATTAGGTTAAGTTTTTTTGTATTTATTATCAACAGGATACGGTTGTAGTAGTAGGTCGGGTTAGCGATAGCGTAACCCGACATATGCCGCTCGGATTCTGTCGGGTTACGCTATCGCTAACCCGACCTACATCTTTATGTTATTGAAATTACAGGCATAAATTTATTAACTTAATGGTAGTAACGGTTAGGGCATATAACCGAATCTAGTATAATCACTATCCTAATACTAAGGTGGTTAATAATCCGCATTTTAAAAATAAAGTTCAAGCTACCACGGCGTACAGGCGCAAGCATCGGCTCCGCCACAGCTTAGTTCGGAAGGGATTAGGTCAAGCAATAATTCGCCACAATCGCAGTAATCACTGGCTTTGTCCAATTGTCTGTTCCTAGCGTTTTCGCGCTCACGGTCGTGTTGTTCCGACAATGCCAAGGCGGCGGCTTTACAGGCTTGGAAACGCGCCTTGATTTTTGGTAGCGACTGCCAAAGCCCATTTTGCAATAGCGTGTGTTTGGTATATTCAGAGCAAGACAGGCTGCCGTGCCGTACCCGATGGGCGCAGCAAAAGCCTTTGTAAGGGGAGATGTATTTTTGGTAGCCGGTGATGGCGAACGCCAGCGATTGGTTGAGCATCTAGTGTCCTCACTGCCATTAAGTTAAGAAATTATATTTTATTTCAATAAGATAGTAAAAATCACCGACTTAAGGTCGTGATAAGTTATACCCACGGGGCACAGGAGCCGTTCGTGGTGAGCCCTTCGACCAGCTTGTATGGTAATCCATACGGGAATCGGGGAAACTTTGGGAGTCGGGATGGAGGGACATCGACAAGTATCTGCTTCGACAGACTTTGCTGAGAACTCTTCCCCATTGCGTCTTCCAGGGTCGATGAAGAATCTAGCGGGCAAACCGCTGTGTACCCACGGGGCATGAATGGGAATGCAGTTGGGACGCGCCGCGTCCCTTTTAACACACCGCAGCGCGGGTGGCACGGCATTCCCATTCATGCCCCGTGGGTACACAGCGTGTGGGAACGAGTGTTATGCTTTTAATTTGTTGAAATCACAGGCACAATTCCTTAACTTAATGGCAGTGACGGGGCAGTGCGGGAACGAGGACGTTAGGTTTAAATAGCCTACCAACTGCCGCTATTAGCCATAGACAGCCACGGCTCTTGCGGGGCGAGGGCCGTGCCTTTTTGTAACAGTTCAATGGAAATGGCATCGGGGGAGCGGACAAAGGCCATGTGCCCGTCACGCGGTGGACGATTGATGGTGACTCCCGCCGCCGCCAGTTTTTGGCAAGTGTCATAGATGTTGTCCACTTCAAACGCCAAATGGCCGAAATTGCGCCCGCCGGTATAAACTTCGGTATCCCAGTTATAGGTCAGCTCCAGTAAGGGCGCATCGCTGGTGTCTGCCTGGGCGGCATCTAGCGGGGCGCACAGATAGACCAAGGTAAAACGTCCGGCTTCGCTATCCATGCGGTGATGTTCTTGCAAGCCCAGTTTGTGGCAGTAAAAATCCAGTGCCGCGTCCAAGTCGTGGACGCGTACCATCGTGTGCAGATAGCGCATGGCTTTTCTCCGGTTAATGTCAGCAGGGGTTATTTTAGTCCGCTAACGGCCTTTGTACTAATGCCTGTACTTCTTGGTGCCTAAAACAGCCCGTCCAATGGTCGTTGACCATGCCGATCGCTTGCATGTACGCATAGCAAATGGTGCTGCCGACAAATTTAAAGCCGCGTTTTTTCAGGTCTTTGCTCATCGCGTCCGCTTGCGGGCTGGTGGCGGGTACGGCTTGCCGGTTTTCCCACGCATTTTGCACGGGCTGATGATCGACAAATTGCCAGATATAGGCGGCAAAACTGCCAAATTCGGCTTGTACGGCCAAGAACGCTTGGGCGTTGGTGATGCTGGCCTGCACTTTTAAACGGTTGCGGACTATGCCGGGATTGGTTAACAGCACTTGGACTTTGTCGGCATCATACGCGGCCATGAGTTTGGCATCAAAATTATCAAAAGCCTGCCGATAAGCCTCGCGTTTTTTCAGGATGGTCGCCCAGCTTAAACCCGCTTGCGCCCCTTCCAAGATCAAAAATTCAAACAGCAAGCGGTCGTCCTGCACGGGTACGCCCCATTCGCTGTCGTGGTAGCGCTCTTCCAAGGGACTTGCCAACGCCCACGCGCATTTGTCCATAGTTATGCCTATTCGGTCTGTTGTTGTGTTGGTAGGGTTGTTGCCATTAAGTTAATGGATGGCTCTATATGGGTTTTAGGGTCTTTTTGGCATTGACAAATATAGAGCAGCCATACTTATTAACGGTTTGCCCCACATTTTATCAAAAGACCCTGAAACCCTTATAGAGCCTAGACTTCAAACGGTCAAGCTTTCAGTTTTTAGCGGGAGGGAGCTTGGGTCTCTTGCCTGCAAGGGCGGGCAAAAGACCCAAGCTCCAAAAACCGAATACTTAAATGTGAATTAAGAGCTAAATAGAAGCCAAGGCATGTATGGCGTTAAACTATTGGGGAAGACATCACCCAACCCCAACAGCGGAGTGCCCCATGCCCTGGCAAGAACGATTAATAACAATTTA
>JAQTNZ010000303.1 GCA_028713595.1 Methylovulum sp.
CTTGTTGGTGTTGCCAACGTTCGGCCTGTTCCTGCATCAGCTTCTCTTGCTCTAACAACTGTTTTTCATGGGCACTTAGTTTTTCCAGTAACACCACTTGGTCTTGGGCTCGTTCCTTGAGTGCCTGTTGTAGGGCTTGGATTTGTTGCCCCGCCTGTTGCAAACGGCTTTCCGTATCATTGAGCACTTGCCTTAACAATTGCTGCTCCTGTTGCTGTTCGACAATGCTTGCCTGGGCTTCCGCCAAGCTTTGCTGGTAAGCCTTTTCCTTATCAAGATAGGCTTTCTCGGCTTCCAATACCGCCAATTTCCACACTTGTTCAACACTGTGGATGAGCGTAACCGGAATGTCGGGGCGGTGCAGTTTGTCAAAATGCTGTTCGGCAAAATGCTGCGTCCATTCGTTCATCGCCTTTTTGATGGTCGTAGGGCTATTGACCCCGATACGCTCACGGATAAGGTCAATGGTCGGAAAACGGCCCAATTCAGTCAGGATTTGGCCGCAACAATCATAAGCGCGGGCGTAAGTGTCAGTCAGTTTCGGCATCGTTGTTTTTAACAAAAATTAATAGGTTTCGGTAGGCTTTATTAAGCATAAGTATCTACACAACTTTTATTAGCCCTTGTAAAACAAATAGTTAGCGCATTTGATAAAAAGTAACAATTGTATAAAAATCAGATAGTTACAAAACTTGTGTAGATACTTATGCTTTATTAAGCCTCTTATTATAATGATAATTTTCAGCGTATTGCTTAAAAATTTCAGGCGTTTCCCACAATACCCGTACACGCCAGCTGTATAAAAAGCTACTGGCACACCTTACCCCTATTTTGTAAGGTTTACGACAATCTGCCATCCACTCCTCGCATTGTCCTGTCGTTATCACACCAATCACCGCCCACATCCCGCCATTTTTCAGGCCTAAGCAGTTGGCAAGCGTTTTGCTTCATACCTGTCAACTATGTTTTAACCTTGAAGCAGCCCATGAAAACGCCAAACCGCACGATTATCATAGACGACACCACGCTAAGGGATGGCGAACAATCGGCTGGAGTGGCGTTTTCGCTGGATGAAAAGCTGGCGATAGCCACACAGTTGGCGGCATTGGGTGTGCCGGAGCTGGAGATTGGCATTCCGGCCATGGGTGCGGTGGAGCGGGAAGAAATCCGGGCCATTGCCGCGCTGGGCTTGCCTTCGCAGCTGCTGGTCTGGTCCAGGATGCGCCGCGATGATTTGCAAGCCTGTGTGGGCTTGGGCGTGCATAAGGTGGATTTGTCGATTTCCGCCTCCGACCAGCACATCCAGCACAAGCTCAAACAATCACGGCAATGGGTGTTAAAAACCATTGATGAACTGGTACAAGAAGCCACGGGCTTGGGGTTTGAAGTCTGTGTCGGTATGGAAGACGCTTCCCGCGCCGATGTTGGTTTTCTTATCCAAATGGCGGAAACCGCCCAATACGCCGGAGCCACGCGTATACGCTTTGCCGATACGGTCGGCATTATGGAACCGTTCGGTGTGTTTAACGTTATCAAAAACTTACGCGCCGCCACTGATTTGGCTATCGAAATGCACGCTCATGATGACTTGGGACTGGCAACGGCCAACACTTTGGCCGCCGCCTTGGCGGGTGCCACCCATGTCAATACTACCGTCAATGGTTTGGGCGAAAGGGCCGGCAATGCCGCCTTGGAAGAAGTGGTGGTGAGTTTGAAACAATTGTACGGTTTCGATACCGATGTCCAACTGGCGCAATTTCCAGTGCTGTCGGCCTTGGTCGCCAATGCCTCCGGCGAGGCAATAGGTAGCCGTAAGAGCCTGATCGGCAAGAACGTGTTCAGCCATGAAGCGGGCATCCATGTCGATGGCTTGCTTAAAGACCCGCATAATTACCAAGGCGTAGACCCCGCCATTGTCGGACGCAGCCATCAGCTAGTGTTGGGCAAACATTCGGGGACGCAAGGCGTGATCCATGCCTACCAACAACTTGGCATCAGCGTCAACCGCCATCAGGCGCAATCATTATTGTTACAAGTCAGACGGTTTGTCAGTGAACATAAGCAAACCCCAGCCGCCTGCGACCTTAACCGTTTCCATCAAAATTTATGAGGATGACCGCCATGAATGAAGAGATTGATTTGCTTGCTGACCGTTATGCGGTTGAAGCTGAAGCCAGCGAGACAGACGAATTGCCAGGCTTGGATGATGATCGTTATCCGGGGTCTTTTTTCCGCATCCCGCGTCCGCCGATACCCGGAAAAACGGGTTGGAGCTTAAGGTAGTGGTCATGGTTATGCCAATAAAAACGGTTGCGGACACGCCCCTAAGCTTTTTTGCGCAATGGACCGAAGATGTCAATTGCGTGTTTGGGCGTGATCCGGCGGCGCGTAGCGTCACCGAAATCCTGTTGACCTATTCGGGCGTACATGCGGTGTTGCTGCACCGCATCAGCCACCGTTTATGGAAAGCCGAATGGAAGCTGGCGGCACGTATTCTGGCGGCATTTGCCAAATGGATGACCAGTGTCGAAATCCATCCGGGGGCAACGATTGGCAGGCGCTTGTTCATCGACCACGCCCTGGGTGTCGTCATTGGCGAAACGTCAGTGGTGGGTGATGATGTCACCCTCTATCACGGCGTGACTTTGGGCGGTACGACCTGGAACAAGGAAAAACGCCATCCGACGCTGGGCAATAACGTGCTGGTAGGTTCAGGTGCGAAAATCCTCGGCGCGATAACCTTAGGCAACAATGTCCGGGTGGGCGCCAACTCGGTGGTGGTCAAAGATGTGCCGCATTGCTGTACGGTGGTGGGCATTCCAGGGCGCATCATCCAAAGCAAAGGCACCAAAATCCAGAACAAGCATGGCATTGACCTTGACCATCATCTGGTGCCAGACCCTGTAGGCAAAGCCATTGCCTGCCTGATGGATCGTATTGACGAATTGGAAGCCAAACAAATGCAATTGCATAAAGTGGTCAGTGTACCCCATTGTGACACCTGTGAAGCGGAAAGCCTGTGTGTCACCCACACAGATATGCCAGTCAAAATGACGGCGGGGTTATGATGGATTTGTTGGATTTTGAAGCCCAATGTTTGTATTTTGAAGAGCCGGAAATATCGGATGTTAAGGAGCTGATTGCACAAGCGGCGGACAATTATGCCAATGGCAAAGCCGAGCTACCTTTACTGAAGGCTTATTTTAAGGCCCCTGAATCTTTGAACGTATTGGTGGCGTTAAACCGTTTTTATTATTATCAGCACCGCTTAGATGATGCGTTGGCGGCGACCACTAAAGCTTTGGCGGTAATCCGGCCCATTGTCGCGTTTCCTGAGGATTGGCGGGGTCTACAGATCAGCCATCTGCTAAACGCCCCGGCGGCGTTATTGACCCAAGTCAGGCTGTATCTGTTCACGCTAAAGGCGATAGGTTTTTTGCAGATGCGCTTAGGGCATCTGGAGCTTAGCCAAGCCATTTTTGAGAAATTGGTCGAACTGGACAGCAAGGACAGGATAGGTGCCCAAGGGCTGTTGGAGCTGGTCATCAAACGCAGGTCAGAGATGGAAGCCGGACACACGGAGTCCGAAGCCCAGCGTTATGCCCTCAATCCATAATGGCCTCACCTAGCTTATAAAAACCGGAGCCTGACCATGTTAAAAACAACCCCCAATTCTTTATTAGCCATTATGGCTTTTGCCGCTTTCATTATGCTGGCTGTTTATTTGTTGACGCAAGACACCACTTTAGTCGGCCCCCTTTAAATTTTATAATACTTAGCGGAGAATACCATGAGTTTTGAAGAAGAAATGGAAGAATTGGAGTCCGCTGAAGACTTCTTGCAGTATTTCCAACTGCCTTACGAAGCCAGCGTGGTGCATGTCAACCGCCTACATATCCTGCAACGTTTCCATAATTATTTGCAGCAAGGTGCGGACAGTATGCCTGAAGATGAAACCGCCAAACGTGTGGTGTACAGCAAATTATTGACGCGGGCTTATCAGGATTTTGTCGAATCCGATGCCCAAACCGAAAAAGTATTTAAGGTGTTCCACATGGGTGAACCGCAAACTGCCTTTGTCGCCTTAAGCGACATCAAGACATGAAACCGGAGCGCTTTGACGAAGGCCGCTTCGAATACGGCGAAGCGGTACGGGTCACCCGTAATGTCCGTAATGACGGCACTTATCCCGGTTTGGATGTCGGGCATTTGCTGGTGCGGCGCGGCAGTCTTGGCCATATCGTCGCCGTTGGCACGTTCCTGCAAGACCAAGTCATTTTCACCGTGCATTTTCTCAGCCATGGCCGCATGTTCGGTTGCCGCCTGGAAGAGCTGATCAGTGCCGATGAGGCATGGAATCCCAGCCGTTTTGAATTTAGGGATAAGGTCATCTGTACATT
>JAQTNZ010000304.1 GCA_028713595.1 Methylovulum sp.
AGGCGGCGCGGCTACGGCTGGAAACGGTCAGCGCGGTTTCCGCCTCATAAACATCTTTTTGCCCCCCCAACTGCACTTCCATCAGTGTGGCTTCGGCGGCAGTCAAATCCCTAATCGCCTCCGTACCCGTGGCGACCAATTTCCTGAGCCGGTCAACCGCCAGTTTTTGCGAGTTATATTGTGCCGTAGTCAATTCGCGGATTTTTTCTAAGCGCTTGGCGTTAAAGTCTTTTTCCGCCTGAGCCCGTTGCCAGTCGGCATAAACTCCCGCCAGTTCAATACTATTGAATTGCCAACGGTCTTCTTTAGGGGCGGAACCTACCGGAAGGCGGGCGACCACCGCCCCAGTGACCAATAATAACGGGGTGCTGATACGTTCTTTTTTGACGGGAGCAATACTAAACTTTTGCTCCAGCAAACTACCCGCCTTAACGCGAATTAACCGCGCCCCCGCCAATTCAACGACCGGTGACGAAGCTATATCTTCAGCTTTAGATTCTGCCAAGACGCTATGGGTAAAGCTTAAGCCCATGATTAAAATAAGGCCTAACCCTACCGGGAGGCGGCGAAAAAAAAGAGGCCTGATCATCGTAATATTTCTTTACCCATAGCGGCGTTGAGCTGATACAAAGAGTGCCAATAACTGGAGCGGCCACTGATGTGGACACGGTAGGTTTCCAGATAAGCGCGTTGTGCGTCCAAAACTTCAATCAGCGTTTTACCTCCCAATTCATACGCTTGGGTGATTTTATCGCGGACGTTCTTGGCCGCGTCCAATTGCCCCGGATCATCGCTGTCCAAAAATTGGTAAGCGGAGGCGAAGGTTTTGACGGCCTGGTCAATTTCTGCACGCAAATCGACCAATTGGGCTTGTAGATTGAGTTGGGTTTGGCTGTAAACCGACTTGGCCTTGCCGATATTGCCCTGATTGCGGTCAAATATCGGAACACTGACATTCACCCCCGCCATCCAGGAATTGGCATCAGGGAAACCTATGGCTTGTTGTTGGAATTGCCGGGTGTAGCCGACTATAGGAGTCACCAGCGGATAGGCTTTAGTTTGTGCCAAATTGATGTCAGCATTGGCCTTATCCAATTGCTTACGCAAAGAAGCCAGATCAGGACGGTTTTCTTCCGCCCAGCCAAACGCCGTTTCTGTGCTAATCGGTTTGGCTAAGGTATTGACTTCCAAACTGCCGTTGACTTTTATCGGCGTAGCCTCGGCTATGCCCAGCAAAGCCCGGAAACGGTTTAGTGCAGCTGACAAATCCAGCTCACGCGTATGGACATCACGGCGGCTACTGAAAATGGACAACCGAATACGGTCTGTCTCAATCGTACCGACCCCGCCAAACGCGACACGGTTACGGATAATGTTTTCCATTCTGGCCAGATTGTCCAAATTTTCATGCGCCAATTCCAGCATCGCCTGCATTTCCAGCACATCATAAAACGCCGAAATGGTGGCCGCTATCCTGATCCTAACCGTATTGGCAAAATCAGCTTCGGCAACGCCTACGCCTTGTTCGCCCGACACTATTGCCGCCGCCCGTTTCCCAAACAAAAACCAGTCAATCGGCATCGCGACATTAAAATCAAATTGTGGCGGCCCACCTTGCCGCGTTACCGTAAAAGCGCGGGTCAAAGGCAACAACTGAATATCCGTGCTAATTTGCGGATTAGGTAGCAAGCCAGCTGTCAGCAAGTCAGCTTGCGCCTGATTAATGCCTTCAAACGCCGCGGCAATACGCGGGTCGGCTTGCAATGCGGTTTGTACGGCTTGATTTAAGGTAAAGGTTTTGGCCTCACCACTGGGCTTGGCAGCAGTTGACACCGATTTCTCATTGCTGGCCGCTGCAATAAAATGGCTTGCCGACAAATGGGCATCCTGCATATATACAGGTAATGGCGCAGGCTGGTAATGTTGGGCGGCACACGCGCTTAACAGCAACAAAGCAATGCCTGACGGAGCAAATAAAACAGCATTCATTAGGGTACGGGCATTTAGACCATTCATATTTTTATGGCTGTTTAAAACGGGATGTCATCGTCATAAGGCTCATCAAAATTATCATGGCTGGCGGTTGGTGGCTGCGGGGCATTGGCTCGGCCAGCCGTGCTTGGGTTCGCATAACCCTGACCTGAAGTGGCGGACGCTGCCGCACCGCCTTCGTTTCTTTTCCCCACCAAATCAATAACGTTGGCATTCAATTCCAAAGAACTACGCATCGTACCGTCATTAGCCTTGTATTCGCTCATGGATAGCTCGCCGGACACAAATACCTGTTGGCCTTTTTTCAGATAATTTTGCAAACTGCCTTCGGCGCGTTTGCCAAACACCGCCACCCTAATCCACAAAGTCTGTTGCTTTTCACCAAAACCAATATTATTGGCGACATTGACATTTAACACCGCCAGTCCGGCCGGAGTATATCTCACTTCGGCATCACGGCCTACCGTACAGACCCCACTAAAAACATTCGACATGACAAACTTCTCCTAAATATTGATTACTATTATTTTTAAATGTGTTTATTGCTATCTTTAGCAAGATCGCTTTACGCGGTTTCCGCCAAATAATGCTGGCGCTTTAATCGTTAGCGGCTTCGGCGTTTTTATAACGGATAGACGAAAATACCGACAAACCGATCAGCACCGCACCTACCAACCCTGTCACAACTTCAGGTATCTCATAGACCATGCTGGCCAGCATAATCGCCGCCAAGCTGCCGATGGCATAATGGGCGCCATGTTCCAGAAACACATATTCATCCAATGTGCCTTGGCGCACCAAGAAAACGGTCAAGCTTCTGACAAACATCGCGCCTATCGCCAAGCCCAACATGATAATGACCACGTCTTGGGTAATCGCAAACGCCCCGATCACGCCATCAAAAGAAAATGACGCATCCAGCACTTCCAAATACAAAAAGCTCATGACGCTTCCTTTTTTCAGCACCTCGGCCAGCTCTTCGCCCTCTTCCTCGTCTTCAAACAAGGTGGACAAGCTATCGACAATCACAAACAAGATCACGCCGGAAACACCCGACACCAAGGCCTCATGACGGATGGCTACGGGCAGCCAATATTGGCTGACCAACAACAAACCCAACGCCAAAATAATTTCAATCGACTCCAGTTTGCCAAAACCCGCCAGTTTTTTCTCAATATAACCCAACCAATGCAATTCTTTGCCTTCATCAAACAGAAACGAAAAGAACACCATCAATAAGAACATGCCACCGAAGGCGGCAATCTGGACATGCGATTCGCTCAAATGCCTGGCATAAGTACTGGGGTCATGCAAGGCCATTTGCATGACCCCAATAAAATCAATGCCGGTCGCCAGCGTGACAATAGTGATAGGGAACAATAAGCGCATACCAAACACGGCGATCAAAATCCCCCAGGTCAGGAAATATTGTTGCCAACGTTCATCCATTTTTTTCAGTATGGAGGCGTTGACCACCGCGTTATCAAAAGACAAGCTGACTTCCAGCACGCCCAAAATCATCGCGATCATGGCTCCAGCAACGCCACCCCAGTAAAAAGCGATAGCCAAACAAACGATGGTGATAATAAATGAAAGTCGAAAATGCTGCATAGGATAATCCTTAACGTAATGGTTTAGCCTGCAACTATAAGTCCATTTCGATTAAAATCAATCATTATATAACAGCATACTGACCGCTTATGAAGAAGATGCATATCGGGCTTTTTTGGCGTATTAAGGTTATCAATGGCACTATCCGCCTCCTAGCCAACAAAATCAGGCCAATGGCAAACTTATTCCGCCCCCATAAACGCGAAGCTATCAGAAAAAAATCAAATCAAATCCCCAGAAAGCCGTAGAATAGTAAGGTTAAAAGCCATCATTTAAGCAAAATTCATGGGTTCAAAATTATCAGTCAATAACCACCGTGCCGACATCATCGGCTTAACCTACATCTATCCGGTGCTGTCCAGACGCGCGGGCGGCCTGTCCATCGGCATCAACTTCAACACCAACAATACCTGCAACTGGCGTTGCGTCTATTGCCAAGTGCATGATTTGACTATCGGCGCGGCTCCGGCGATTGATTTTGCTTTATTGGCGGCAGAATTGCGGCAATTCCTTGATGATGTGCTGCACGGCGATTTTTATGACCGTTTTGAGGTTGATGAGGACAAACGGGTGATTAAGGATATTGCCATCGCCGGTAACGGGGAGCCGACCACACTGAAAGATTTTGCGCGGGCCGTAGGTTTAATCGGGCAAATCGCCACCGAAGCGGAGGTGTTTCCGAGCAGCGACTATATATGCCGGGTTACATACCGAGACCAAAGTGAATATCGAGTACATCGATTCGGAAGACATCGAAACATCGGGCACGCAAGGCCTGGCGCAC
>JAQTNZ010000305.1 GCA_028713595.1 Methylovulum sp.
ATTCACCTAATTTATGGCCTATCATATTTTCAGAAATCAACACTGGAATATGGAGCTTGCCATTATGTATAGCAATGGTCAAACCGAGCATGTCGGGAATGATCATTGATCTTCTCGACCATGTTTTAATTGGTTTCCGATTATTGCTGTTTACGGCATCTTCAACTTTCTTCAGAAGATGGTGATCAATAAAAGGACCTTTTTTAATTGAGCGCGGCACGTTAATCCCTCTCTAATTCTACTTACGGCGTCTGATAATCATATTATCAGTACGTTTGTTTTTTCTGGTTTTGTAGCCTTTAGTCGGCATACCCCAAGGCGATACCGGGTGTCTGCCACCTGAGGTACGGCCTTCACCACCACCGTGGGGATGGTCAACCGGGTTCATGACCACACCGCGGACGGTAGGACGGACACCGCGCCATCTTGACGCGCCGGCCTTGCCCAATGAAGCCAAGTTGTGTTCGGCATTGGACACTTCGCCAATGACCGCCATGCAATCGGCCAACACTTTACGCATTTCCCCGGAACGCATCCTGAGGGTGGCGTGGACACCGTCCCTGGCGACCAGTTGCACTGAGGTGCCGGCGCTGCGGGCGACTTGCGCGCCTTTGCCCGGTTTCAGTTCAGCGCAATGCAGGGTGGTGCCCATCGGGATGTTGCGCAGCGGCATACAGTTGCCGACCTTGACCGGCACGGTTTCGGCGGAGATGATCTCCTGGCCGACCTGCAAGCCTTTAGGGGCGATGATGTATCTGCGCTCGCCATCCTTGTAAAGCACCAAAGCGATGTTGGCGGTACGGTTGGGGTCGTATTCCAGACGCTCGACCACTGCCGGGATGTTGGCTTTGTTTCTTTTAAAATCAATGATACGGTATTGTTGTTTATGACCACCACCAACATGACGGGTTGTTATGCGCCCTTGGTTGTTACGGCCACCGCTTTTACTGATTTTGCTTAATAAAGGCGCATAGGGGCTACCCTTATGCAATTCATCATTTTTTACTCGTATAACAAACCGTGATCCTGGCGATGTCGGTTTTGACTTTACAATAGCCATGTTCTTTACCGTTTCCTATTGACCTTTTATATAACTGAATTAAGCAGTGGCAAACTCTATGTCGAACCCTTCCTTAAGTTTCACATAGGCTTTTTTCCAATCGGACTTTTTATATAATGAACGGGCCGACCTTTTTTGCTTGCCTTTAACGTTCAGCACATTAACAGAGTCAACTTCAACACTAAACATCAATTCCACTGCGCTTTTGATTTCATCTTTGGTCGATTTTTTATCGACTTTAAAGACAAATTGTTTTTTGGTACTGTTTTCTGCAATTCTCGCGCTTTTTTCCGAAATGACCGGAGCCAGCAAGACATTTGCCAATTGGTAAGAGTTCATAGTCACGACAAACGCTCCTCGATGATTTTCAACGCTTCAGGGGTAGCGATGACCTTGTCGGCGGCAACCAACAGGACGGGGCTCAAGTTTATCGCTTCCACAACTTCTAAATAGGGGATATTGCGGGCGGCCAACACCAAGTTGGTGTCCAATTCGCCGACAATAATCAACACCCGTTTGGCATCAAGGCTTTTCAGCTTGACAACCATTTCTTTGGTTTTTGGCGTGCTGGGCAAAATGTCGCTGCTGACCACCAAACGCTCTTGGCGGAGCAATTCCGATAAGATCGACTTAATGCCGACGCGGAACATTTTTTTGTTCAGCTTTTGCTCATAATTGCGTGGACGCGCCGCAAACGCCACACCACCCGTGCGCCAGATAGGGCTACGGATAGTACCGGAACGGGCGCGGCCCGTACCTTTCTGCCGCCAAGGCTTAATGCCGCCACCGCTGACATCGGAACGGGTCTTTTGGGCTTTAGTGCCGGCCCGACCGCCTGCCATGTAACGGACAACCAATTGATGCACCAGGGTTTCATTGAAACCTTGGCCGAATACTGATTCTGGCACTTCTAACTGACCGGCAGAATCTGCTGCATTTAAAGCAGGTATATACAAACCCATGACTTAACCCTTATTCCGCTTTTTCATTGCTGGGGTGATGACCACGTCACCGCCCTCGGCACCAGGCACAGAGCCTCTCACCAAAATCAGACCGCGTTCCATATCAATCGCATGGATGGTCAGGTTTTGGATGGTGGTTTTCACGTCACCCAAATGCCCTTCCATTTTCTTGCCCTTGAAAACCCGGCCTGGTGTCTGGTTCATACCGATAGAGCCTAACACCCTATGCGAACGCGAGTTACCGTGGGTTGCATCTTGCATGTGGAAATGATGGCGTTTGATACCGCCCGCAAAACCTTTACCAATGCTTCTGCCTTGGACATCGATAGATTGGCCTTCGGAGAACAGGGTCAACGGCAACACTGAGCCTTTGCCATATTCAGCGCCTTCGCCTTCTTCAAGGCGGAACTCCCAAAGACCACGACCCGCAGTCACATTAGCCGCAGCGTAATGACCAGACAGCGCTTTGTTGACTCTGGAAGATTTTTTCTCACCCGTTGTGACTTGGATTGAGCGATAGCCATCACTCTCAACGCCTTTCACTTGAGTCACGGTATTTGCTTCAATCTGGACGACAGTCACAGGTACTGATGAACCATCTTCACAAAAAACTCTGGTCATTCCACATTTACGACCAATAAGACCTATTGACATGTGCCAATTCCTCTACTTCTAATTCAATTTTATTTGAACATCGACACCAGCTGCCAGATCCAGTTTCATCAACGCATCTACAGTCTTGTCTGTCGGTTCTACAATATCCAACAATCTTTTATACGTCCGCAACTCATATTGATCACGTGCGTCTTTATTGACGTGCGGGGAGATCAGGATTGTGAAACGCTCTTTTTTAGTAGGCAGTGGGATCGGGCCTTTAACTTGCGCACCCGTCCTTCTTGCTGTTTCTACTATCTCACCAGCCGATTGGTCGATCAATTTGTGATCAAAGGATTTCAATCGGATTCTGATAGTTTGATTTGACATATTTATTACTCAATAATAGAGGCAACAACACCCGCACCCACGGTACGGCCACCTTCACGGATTGCAAAGCGCAAGCCGTCTTCCATCGCAATCGGTGAAATCAGTTTCACGGTGACGGCAATGTTGTCGCCGGGCATCACCATTTCCACGCCTTCGGGCAATTTGACCGCGCCGGTCACGTCCGTGGTGCGGAAGTAGAACTGCGGGCGGTAGCCATCGAAAAACGGCGTGTGGCGGCCACCTTCTTCCTTGGACAGGACGTAAATTTCGGCGTTGAAGTGGGCGTGTGGCTTGATGGTGTTTTTGTGCGCCAACACTTGGCCGCGCTCAACGTCATCACGTTTAGTGCCGCGCAACAACAGGCCGACGTTGTCGCCCGCTTCGCCTTGGTCCAACAATTTGCGGAACATCTCAACGCCGGTGACGGTGGTGGAGACGGTCGGGCGGATGCCGACGATTTCAACTTCTTGGCCGACTTTGATGATGCCGCGCTCGATACGGCCTGTGACTACGGTGCCACGGCCTGAGATTGAGAACACGTCTTCGATGGGCATCAGGAAGGCGCCGTCAACGGCACGTTCGGGCAACGGGATGTAAGTGTCCAAGGCTTCGACCAGACGGACGACGGACGGTGCGCCGATGTCGCTGGTGTCGCCGTTCAACGCCAACAGGGCGGAACCTTTGATGATCGGGGTGTCGTCGCCCGGGAATTCGTACATGTCCAGCAGTTCGCGGATTTCCATTTCGACCAGTTCCAACAACTCTTCGTCGTCAACCATGTCGGCCTTGTTCAGGAACACCACGATGTAAGGCACGCCGACTTGGCGTGACAGCAGGATGTGCTCGCGGGTTTGCGGCATCGGGCCGTCAGCGGCGGAACAGACCAGGATCGCGCCGTCCATTTGCGCGGCACCGGTAATCATGTTCTTGACATAGTCAGCATGGCCTGGGCAGTCAACGTGGGCGTAATGGCGGACAGCCGATTCATATTCGACGTGTGAGGTGGCGATGGTGATGCCACGCGCACGTTCTTCGGGCGCATTGTCAATTTGGTCAAAGGCTTTGACTTCACCACCTTGCAGCTCGGCCATCACCTTGGTCAGGGCGGCGGTCAGGGTGGTCTTACCGTGGTCAACGTGTCCGATGGTGCCGACATTGACGTGGGGTTTGCTACGCGAAAATTTTTCTTTAGCCATGAATCAATACCTTTAACTTTTTTTGACTTTGCAAAATGGAGCTCATAACCGGATTCGAACCGGTGACCTCTTCCTTACCAAGGAAGTGCTCTACCTACTGAGCTATATGAGCACGACCATAAATGGAGCGGGTGATGGGAATCGAACCCACGCAATCAGCT
>JAQTNZ010000306.1 GCA_028713595.1 Methylovulum sp.
CCCATAACCTTTCGCCTATGGAGCAACAGGGTTATACCGTCAGCGCCCCTAGCTTCTATGACAATAACGACTTAAAAAACCACGACAACCCGGATTACCGCGCGTGTGTGAAAAAAATCACCGAAGACCCGCTAATCAGCGATTTACAAAGCAAGCTGGATAAGTACCAGGATATGGATAGGGAGAAGGGCCAACGGGAGCGGGCGCAGCGGGAGCAAACCGAAAGCACCCTTGCCAATCTGGTTAGCGCCTATGGGCAAGCCCACGGCTATCAGCTGATTATCGGCAACGGCGACCAGTATGTGCTGTTTAACCGCAGCAAAACCGTCTTGGACATCACCGCCGACCTGCTGGACTTTATCGGCCAACAGCCGCTGGCGACACCGCCGCCCGTGACCAACTGAACCAACGGGTTTTTTATCGCCCCGCCGCCTTCTTGCCCGCCCTCAGGAGCCGCCGCCATGTTGAGCAAATCCGCCGCAAGCCTGATGTTATTGTTATTGGGTGGCTGTGACCTTGTCAACGACCGCCCGCACCCGCCGCCCTCCGTCGCCAAACCTGCCGCCGCCCCGTTAAAGTGGGCGATGCTGGATCACAACAAGCTGTACATGACCATTGAAAAACGCCAGGAAGCCCAGGGTAAGGCCGAGCCGCAAGACTTTGCCAAAAAATTGGCCGCACTACGGGCGGCGGAGCAGGAAGAGGCCAATAGCGAACAGCCAGCCCGCCAAAAATGCGCCGATATGGCGGGGGCGGGCAAGGCTAATGACAGCAATCCGGCGTATATGCAGTGTCTGAGGAACCTGAAAGATGATCCGGCGATTAAGGCGGTACGGAGCAAGCTACGGATAATGGCGGGCGCATTGATGAACCGGGAATCAATGGATGCTTTGACGGCCAGCGCCAGACAAAACGCAAGCTTGAGCAAAACCGTCCTGGACAGCTATGCCGCCCAACACGACTACGCGCTGATCGTGTCCAACCACCAACCGAACCTGCTCTACAAGCAAAGCCCGACGGTTGTGGACATCACCGATGACGTGCTGAAATTTCTTGCGCAAAACCCCGCCCTGCTGGACAACCCGCCGGAGCCGTAAGTCAGGTCTACGCGGTAAGGCGCACTCCGTAACGCGTTTTAAAAATCAGCGGGCGCCACCTAGCCGTAACCAATAGGCGGGTTTGGCGATTTTTGCATACGGGTAGCTGTATATCGCCGGGCCGTAGGCGGCATCGACATAATGCACGTTAAATGCTGTGACCGTATCGCGCCCTGCTCTGGGATAGCTGTAAATCGCCGGCCCGGCGGCTAAACTCACATAGGTTATCGTTGGGTTAAGCGTGTCTTGCTCCACGCTGTCGGCACCGCGATAGCTATGGATGGCCGGCCCGTTAGCCAAGCTGGTCAGGGTAATCCCCGGTTGCCGTGTCCCGTTGGCGTTGGCCGCTCCGGCACTGCAAGCGATAACCGCCACACTGACCCACTTTGCCATCCCTGTTAATTTCTCGTTGTTCATGGCCTTGCTCCTTAATAGTTTCTTATCGGTAAACACTCTGTTTACGATAATGAGACTATAAAGGCCGTCAATGGTTCTTATTTTTTATTGCCGACACTGAAAAAAAGGCGGGCGCGTGTCACTGGGCCGATGGTTGGGCAAGCGGTTAGGGGTATAGTGTGAACGGTCAAGTGTTCGGTTTTTGGAGTGCGGGCCTATTGACCGCAACTAGCGGGCAGGAGACCTAGGCTCCCTCCCACTAAAAACCGAATACTTGACCGTTTGAAGCATAGGGGGTCAGGCAGGGGCGTTGCCCCGATTACGCAGCCACTAGGCTGGCAATGGCGGACTTGGCATTGCACTGGGCGATGATTTGCGCCATCTGCGCCTCGTCCAAGGGGTGTTTGATGGCGTTAACGCCATTAAAGTCAAAGGCTTGGTAATCCTTTTTGGCAAAGGTCACGGTTTGGCATTTTTTAAAGGGTTGGTTGGCAAAGGGCAGGGGGGTGCTGGGGGTTAAGGGCGCGGCTCCTTCTAAGCTGGGCGCATAAATCATAAATTCGCCCTTCATCGCCAGCACGGCGCGGTATTGCCGGGCGCTGGTCAAATATAAATACCCTACGGCAACGTCTGGTGCTTTTAATCTCATGGTGTTGGGTGTCTGGTGTGTTTAAGGTTGGTTTGGGGCGGTGTGCCCAAAAGCCTCGGCATTGCCCCGCTTTATGTCATAGTGGGCGAGGGCGGCGGTATTTTCCCAGAAAGATTACGTTTTGCACAATAATGATGGGGTTTATGCGTAGGGCCGTAGGTTGGGGTGAGGTACGAACCCCAACACAACAGGGTAGGGTGGTCGTGTGTGTCGAAACGTTGGGGTTCGCAAGCTCACCCCAACCTACGGGCTGTATTCTATTGATAATAAATAAAAATCCTTAGATGGGCTGGGGTGGCGTGTGTTATTCGGGGTAAGTGACCAGCCACCCGGATTCTTCTGGCGGCAGATTAGTTATCCGCTCAATTTTGACAATCTTCACGCTTGCCCACACCCCATTAAGATGCTGGCTTAGGATAAGGTTTTGGTCATCAGGTGTGTCGGCATCATCAGCTATAAATGGAGGGATCATTACTATTCTCCTAAAAAATGTTAGTTATCAATGTAATATTGGATTGCCGCAGTATAAGCGGGGCTTCCTGCAAAAGTTTGGCCTATTTTCGTCAGCTCTTGTCCTGTCCTTTCGTATTCATCTTGCAACGCAATTTTGACTAAGTTGTCCGTTATGGGGACACCGCCTAATTTATACCTTCCCAAGTTAGGCAACGCCCTCTTTAATAACTTGGCAGATTTATTGAGTTGATCCCAATATGTCAATGCCGAACCTATATTGTCAGGGGCGGGGTTAATAGCCGTACCTTTATCATTAGCCGTGATGATGGCATTGGAGCCGGATTCCCCAAATACCGTAACCGGATATTTAGCGGGCATGACGGCTTTGGCAAGGCCATCCAATGCGCTTAAATGCTCGATTGCTTCCGGTGTGTTACGCTCTTTCAAAACAGCCGCCACATTTTTCATAATCGACACCTCGGCTCCGATGTCATTGCCGCTATCTTGGGCAATGGCCTTGGCCGCCGCGATGGCCTCGGGTTTTCCTAAATTAGCGGCGGCCTCCCCTGTAATAAAGGCCGTTTGGATCAGCACCGGATTGAAAAAATAATTGGAATGATCGGGGGTGATGCCAAAACTGAAGTTGCTGATAGATGAAACCGCATCATTGGGGTCAACTGCATTAGATTTGTTTTTATCTGAGCTAGCTTGTGCCGGTGTAGCTGGGACAACGTTAGCGGGTGCAATGCGACTAGAGCCAGTAGGGCCGGCTTTTTTCGGCGCGACCAACACCACCCGCTGCTTTAGGCCTAAGCTGCCTTGGATGGGTTGGGAGGCATCGGGGCGGGCTTCTGTGTTCAGGGCAATTTTGTCCGTTTCATAAAAATACAGGGCGTTGCTACAGCTTGCCAAAACACCGGCCATGCAGGCCACCATGGAGTATGCCTTTATTGTGCGCATTTTTTGCCTCCCCCATGAATGGCCTGTTTAATCTGCGTTAATGCGGTTTTATTGGTGGCAATATTTTTTGCGGCTTCTCCGCTGGAGACAAACTGGTTGAATTGGACTTCGTCCAGGCCATTGGCATAAACGCAGCCGAAGGTGGTTAAGGTGACAGCGTCTTGGCCGCTGTCTTTACGCGGTACGAGGGCATAAGTGTCCCTATCGTAGCCAAAGGTAAAGCGCCCGGTGCCTTGGGTGCTGGCGGCGACATCCAGCCCCAAGGTGGTTTCATTAACATAAACCAACCGCGTGGCCTCAGGTAAATAGGTGTCACTGCAACCGCACAGCAACAACCCAGCCCAGCCTACTGTTATTAATAGTTTCATACGCCCTTCTTTTTGTTGTCAGGTAAAAAATAAACGCTCAAGCCGTTATTATCGTTCGGGAGAACCTCCTAGGGGTTGGGTGATGGCGGGGCGGATGGCGGCCGCTTTGGCGGTGCCGCCGTCTTGGTATTGGAAGAGGAACACGCCGTCAAAATCTTCCGGCAAGTGGACTATTTGGCGGCTGCCCACGCCTAGGCTAACGCCGATTTTATGGGCGTTGGCGTGTATGCCCAGCCCTTGGCTGGTTTCGCTCCACGCATAAGGGCGCAGGTGTTGTAACAGGGCGGGGTCGGCGGGGATTTCTTGGCTAAACGCGGCGCTGTCGGGGTGCTGCAACAGGCTATCCAGCGTTAGGCCGGCCGGCGTGGTGGCTTTAGGGTAGACGGTTAGCCTTCGGGTATGGCCTAGCGTCCAGCCCGCGTCCGCCG
>JAQTNZ010000307.1 GCA_028713595.1 Methylovulum sp.
TATGCCCTTTTCGTGGCAAAACGTTGCTGATGGGGCGCTGTATGCCTGGTGACACTTGTGTCGCCGCAGAAAGTGGCCGGCAAATTGACCGCTTTTTACGGGTCAATCCCGCTTATGCCGAACATTTTTTGCATGATAAGTTTTGGGAAAGGCGGGCGATTGCTGTCCGCTATGCCCCGCAAAAAGCTTTGGCCGAACTGGTCCATGACGATGACGAAGTGGTCAGGCGTGCGGTGGCTTACCGTTTGCCGCCATCGCAATTGAGCCAATTGATCAATGACAGCGACCGTGAAGTGCGCATGACCGTTGCCGACCGCATTGCCCCCGAAGCTCTGGAACAATTGGCGGGCGATCCCGATTATATCGTGCGCCTGACGGTTGCCAGACGGTTGCCGCAAGGCCGTTTATTCCGGCTAATCCGGGACTATGACGTGCAAGTGCGTAAAGTGGTGGCCGAACGCTTGCCGGAAGTCAGTTTGGGGCTAATGGCCGATGATGCCAACGCCGATGTCAGGCGTATCGTCGCCGAACGGATGGAGCCTGAGGATGTGGTGATACTTTTGGCCGACCCCGACTGGGTGGTGCGCTATACGGCGGCGCAACGTGTCCCTTACGAAAATTTGAGCATCCTGATTAATGACCCTGAGCCAGATGTGCGGGCCGTGGTGCAAGAACGCCTGGACAAGGACAAACACGCCCCATTAACTATCAAGCCTGCAACACCGGACGAACCATGATGACGGCGCATACTTTTCCATTAGATGGGCAACAACTGGCAAAACTGTGTAAAAAGACCTTGCCGGGTCAAAGTGATGAAGTGTTGCTGGCCAAAATTCAGGCCTTAGCGCCTGATTATCCGGTACGGCTGGCCCGGACCGGCAGCGAATGGTATCGCTTGGGTGGTATCGTTGATATGCACGGCACGCGTATCGCCAACGATCTGGTGGAATGGACGGAGCGGACATTCATCGAATGCGGGAAAGATTTGCAAACCTTGATTGACCATAGCCAACACCTGATTGCCACCCGTCAAACTGGCAACACCTTATATTTCGTCATCCAAACGGGTGACAGGGCGGAGGACTTCATCCAAGTGGATATTGATAAAGTCCGTGAGATGTCCGACCGCCTGTTGGTCAGCAGCGCTTGCCCGCCGGAAGACTTGGAAGAATTTATTGACCCGTTAACACCCGAATACATTGACACGTTCGCCATCGGGACGGCGCGTTACGCCTATCGGCGCAAAACTGACGTGGCCCTGTTTATGACGGAAATCAATAAATATCATTTTGAACAACATCCGGTACAGCGTTTTATGGATGACTGGAACCGTAGCAGTGCCGCGCAAAAAGCCGTTTTATCGGATGATTGGATTGTCCGCCCTTTCCGGCATACCGGACGTTTTGGCGAGCAACAAATCAATGTGGAAATCATTAACACCCAGCAAAAAAACTTGCCGCAATTGGACGATATCCAAGGCAAAAAAGGGGTGGCCCTGCATAATATGCTGACCCGTTTTGACCGTCAGGCCGGTTATCCTTTTGCTTGGTTTTTTTACATGGTCAAAGGCAAGCTGGTTTCGCCCCATTGCGGTGTCGCCGTGTTTAAAGACCTCAGCGGTGACTTTTCATATTTGCCGGAACGCGATGTCCATGTCCTTAAAGACTGGATCAACGCCCCCTATAACGTTTAAACATAACCTTAACTTTCATCAACCGCTTTGTGTAGCAAAACAAAGCACGCTTAAAAAGGAGCAATACCATGTCAATCGCACAGATTAAAGCTTTTTCTGAACACGCCAAAATAGACCCTGAACTAAAAGAAAAGCTGTTGGCAGTGCAAAAAATCAGGGAACTAATCGCCTTAGGCAAAGAATACGACTATGAACTCGATGAAGTGGAACTGTATCCACCTAACGAACCCCAATTTGTTGCCGAACAGCTTTCCGAGCGGATGGCCAAAGCTTTATTGAGGGTGTAAGCCCAGCCTCATCCCGCGTTAACGGGTCAGTTAAGTCTGTTAACGCGGATGCTTCTCCCTATCCCCCCAATCCTCTTCCCAGTGTTTGCGGCAGCTACTGCCAAAAAACACCAGCCAAATCATCGGCCTTTTACCCGATGTCCTGCTTTGCCCACTGTGTAGGCCATCTTAAGTTTAGCCCCCCCCATTCGTCAAACATAACATTTATTTTTTTATATAAATGTTTAAAAACACACTCATGTCAATAATATTCATGATATTATCGAACCCAGACACTCATTTTTTTATAAATAGGTATGGTTAAACATGAGAAAAGCGTTTGGGGCCAAATTGAAGCTGGCTAAAGAATTTGTCGGATTTGATGGCGAGGCCCGCGAGTTTCGCGCACTTTTTGACAAGATTGACAAGACTGACAATTACCACAACCTATACAGTCCACAAGACTTGCGGGTGGCAAAGCTAAAGCTACATGGGCTGGCCCCTACGCTTGGCAGGTCGCGCAGCTTGCCACCCATCATCAATTGCCGGATGGCAAAAGGTGGCACGGGCAAAACCACGATCTGCGGCGGGGTGGCGACCGCATTAGCCATGTTCGGTTACAAAGTGCTGATGCTGGATGGTGATCCTCAAGCCTCCCTGACCGGCTTGTTTGGCATTAACTGGGCCACCGAAGACATCACCCATATTGGCGAATTGATGTTCAAACACTGCCGTAAGGAAAGTTATGACATCCGCCAAGCGGTTTGGCCCATTTATGAAGGCGGCATGTTGGACTTGATAGCCTCTGACATTTCCCTGGCAAATTCGGATTCGTGGTTAATGGCGCTGGCCAATAGGGAATTTACCTTTAAAAAGTTTTTGGAAACCAATCTCGATTTCTTTAGCCAATACGATGTCATTTTGATTGATTCCGCCCCCTCGACCAATCTCTTGACCAACACCTTTATGTGCGCCTGCGATAAAATTTTGGCCGTGGTTTGGCTGGATGGGCAATCGCTTAAAGCCATGCAAGTGTTGGCGGCCAATGTGGATGAATTGAACAGCGCTTTTGAAGGGATGGGCTTTCATCTGGACGTGCATATCGTCGCCAACGGCTACCACCCCAGTTACGGTTCTTGCAAAGAAGCCCTAACCACCTTGGTGCAATCTTATCCGGGTGTGTTAAACAACGTCATCATCCCCCACTCCACCAGTTTTATGCGCCAAATTGAATTGTTTAAGGAAGAAGATAGCGGCACGGTATTGGAACGGGAACCTAATTCTATCGCGGCACGGTCGATTATTGATCTGGCGAGAAGCCTTATTAAGGAATATCATTTAAAATTGGCCGACCACGAGTTACTCTAGGACAAAACCCATGACAAACAAAAAAAAACGCCTGACCATCAGTGGGCTAGTTGATAGTGGTGTGATAAAAACGGGTGGGGACGATCAGGCCAAAGCCCTATTGCCACAGTTTAAGGCCAGAAATGAAACCCTCAATCTTGACCCTAATGTCGCCGATGTCAAAGGTATCGCTATTGAGCTGATAGACCCCAACCCCTTCCAACCCAGAAGGCATTTTCCCGAAGCCACCCTCATGGAGCTTGCCAAGTCCATTTCAGAAACGGGCTTGTTGCAACCCATTTCAATCCGCCGCAGCCGGAACGAAGGCCGTTATGAAATCATTGCCGGAGAACGCCGCTGGCGGGCTTTCCAACACCTAGGGCGACCCGCCATCCCAGCTATTATCTATGCTTGCGATGATGCCGACATGGCGATTATGGCGATCACAGAAAATGTCGAACGTGAGGAACTGAGCGATTACGAAATCAGCAAAGCCATCAAGCAAATAGAAAGCCTGTTCCCTTATAAAACTAGGCTTGCCGAAGCCTTAGGCTTCCAACGTGAAGACATGTACCGCTATTTCGCTTATGATGCTTTGCCGGAATTTATTATTGAAAAATTGGAACTCAATCCCGTATTGTTTTCTCGAAATACCGCCAGTGATATAAAACGCATGTTGAAAAACATGCCTGAAGAAAAGCATGAGATTGCGTTGGATGCGCTTAAGAAAGCCGTCGCGTTAGTCGAAAAAAAAGAGCTGGATCAATCGAAAATCGCCCGTTATGTCATCACAGTAGCCAACAAACCGATCAGCCACCAAACCAACCAATTTCATTTTCGGCTAAAAGGCAAAAAAATCGGCTATTATTCATCATCGGCGAAAGGTGTCACCCTTAAACTTTCACCGGGTGTTTTGGACGAATCAGAACTTAGCCAGCTACAGATAATCATCAATTCTATGCTAGAGAGTAAAGAGCAGCAAGAAACGGGTCAAAAAGTGTATCTAGTAGATACACTTTTTGACCCGCCTTT
>JAQTNZ010000308.1 GCA_028713595.1 Methylovulum sp.
TTGTCGTTTTTATCGGTTGTTACACCGTCCGTTGATGCCAAAGCCCTGTCCCGGCGCCAGAGGAGCGCGCCAAGCGCATCGTATTTGCGGACAAACCCTTTGATACTGTAGGTACTGGCACTGGAGTCCACGCTATTGCCTACAATAACGGCATTGCCCAACGAGTCATGCGTGATACCCGTCAATTGCTCATCAAGGGAAGATCCGTAATGTTTGGTGTAGCCGATGGTGACTAGGGGAGTATCTGCTGCGCGGACGGCGTTAGCTGAGGTAAAGACAAGAAGCGCGGCGCATAAAAATGTGTAGCATTTGTAATTGTTCATAATCTGTACCCGGTTACGTCTCGATATTTTGAATAAATATTAAACACCATCCCTATCGAAAACAGTCGTTTCAATAGGGACAAGGTATAGCAGAAAAAACATTTTAGATATTATCAAGATAGCACTCAATGATCAAGTTTTTCATAAAGCCGTCCGACATTTATAGCTGAACAGGGGGGGAAGCAGGCAAGAGATAGTGAAAGTGTCTCCACCCGCTATAATTAGGCCCCTAATCAGAAAGCTCGCCCCGCATGAACACATGCCATTACCCAGCCACTTTAAACCGACACCAAGACATGCTGCGCCGATGCGTGTCGGGGATTATGCCAGCCCGCCAACACCGTCCGCGCCATTGACACCTACGTTGGCACAACTCGTAAGATGTGTACCGTAAGGTATTGAGGCGATAGCCGTACTGCACCGCCTCTATCGCTAATGCACCTTACCGCGTTTAAAAGCTATTCGCAGGTTTTCTTAATCCCAGCGGCAATCGGGTCAAAGCCGACAGGCCATGTGGTTTCAGGAAAACCACAGGCTTTAGCATCAGTAAACTTGGTTTTGTTAATCTTCGCATTAACCCATAAATCGATGTACAACTTGGCTTTGGACAAATCGCCTCCCCGCAGGTCAGCGTTGTTAAATTTCACGTTGTTTAACTGAGCTTCGATAAACTTTGCGCCTTGCAGATTGGCGTTGCTAAAGTCCGCGCTTTCTAATACGGCCTTAGTAAAATCGGCACGTTGAAGTTTTGCGCCAGTGAAATCACACCGATAAACTGTCGCATCAGAAAAATTAGCATTACGTAAATCCATGTGGGAAAAATTAACGTCAAAAAGCTTGGTGTTGTGAAAATTGGCTCCATTGAGATTGCGGCCAACCAAAAAATCCATAAGTTCTTCTTCTCCTGATTCATAACCACTAAAATCAAGGGTATTCTTGTCCACTTCCGACCACCTCTCTAAATAAAGCAATGCCAACGTCTCTCCGTGGCGGGCTGTGTGGTTATTGGGGTCAATCTTCAAAACGCTCCGGTATCCAATTAACGCTTGCTCATAAAGGTTTTTCTTATCTTTAGGATATTCATGGAGCGCACGGTTTAACCTGACATCAGCCAGCCCGATAATACCCGCCAAATCTTTAGGATGATGCCAGCGCAATTCCATATACGACCATTGCGCGGCATCGAAATCATGGTATTGCAGATAGAACGCACCTTGTTCTTTTAACAGCTTAGCATTATGAGGAGAGAGCCTTAAGGCTGTTATCCATCTTTCCCAGCGGTTATGGTAGCTCTCTAAAGCGGCTTGGTAAGGCTGGCGATTGGCTTCGTTATCGGGATAAGAATATGCAAAACCCGTACATCGCCCAAAACTATAGCCTTCCCTGAGATTGCCATGGACAAAAACCATTTTTTCTTCACCTATATTACCTGAATAGTGTTCTATTTCGATTTCGTCAAGAATAGGGCCTTTGTAAGACACCAACACCTTGAATTTTGTCCGGGAATAAATAAGTTCATTCAAAAGAGCAGGCGATTCGGTCAGTTTCTGATAATCTTTCGCATTGACATACGGCTTTATTGACTTTGCCAACTTTTGCCACTTGTTATCCCAGTCAATTTCAGTTTGGGATAAAATTTTTTTATATTCGTCAGTAATATCAAATTTGCCCAGAAAAAATTTTTTGCTGCCAATTACTTTGCCTTTAAAAATTAAATCCGCTTCGCTAACAAGTTCCTCCGGTGTCGAATCTTTGCACATAGTTGCCAAAACCAAAGTCGGTTTTCCCTGCAAAGCTAACACAATGAATAGCGTAGAAAGCCAATTAACTGAATATTGGCGTGTATTAAACAATTGGGCAAGCCGTGCAGATATGGGTAAGGCGGCAATAGGGCAAAACTGCCAAAATTTTTTTGCTAATGGTTGGCGGTTAATAATCATAACAATATGGTAAGCTGGTCGATTAAGCGAGGATACCGTTTTTCTGTTAGGCTTATCGCGTCATAATTCATTCCATTGACCCAACATAACGGGTAAAGATACAAAATACCATCTTATTCATTGAGCCTCATGCTTTTTAGGTTCTAAGCGGGCATCTTCGTCATGGAACCAGACACCAAACCACCACTTGCCCGCCCCGTCCTGATAGGCGCAGTAAACGGATGGCCACCCATACCAAACGAGCCACTGTCCGCTTTTGCCCTCAGTGTGCTGGACTCTGGCGGCGATATGAGGGGTTCCAAGACCTTGCGCCCACGGGATATATGTGTAGGTCGAACCGGTACGGGTGGTAAGCAAACGCCGCAAGAAATCTTCCGTGTCCTGTGCCGTCTTGAGCAAGGCATGATCCGACCACATCACCGTGATGGCTGAGATACGGTTGGCGACAACGCTGGCAAGGGAGCCGTGACTATCGGGGTCGAGAACGACACTAAAGCTAATTCCCGACCGCCCTCCCTTATTGCCGTTGGGGTCTGGCTCCAATCCGGCGCAGTCAGCCTCTTTTGGGACTCCACGCACTGGAACAACGGGCGGCTTAACAAATGCGAACCTGATGTCTTTTGCGGTAATCGGGTGGGTGTCATGCGCCCAGTACACCAATAATGCAGTACAGGCAAACAGTGCAATGATTAGTGGTGTGCGCATTTGGTTGTCCAGTCGTGATGGAATGTAGAGCCGCTTGGCACTGCCATTAAGTTAAGCGAGTGGTCGCATGTAGCAATAGCGAAATACGGGGAGCCGGAGCCACACAATACCCCCTGCCGATACAATACGGCCTATCGAAGCCGAAACAACCCGTAATCCGCTTCGCTCCTTACGGGCTACTTGCTACGGTATACGCCTTACCGCGTTATTTACCCAAAACAATGGTTATTTTCGATTGCTTACCGATCAGGATAGGTATATCGTTAAGGCCTGGCTGCTGCCCACTAAACAGCAGTCCAGCACCCAACCAAAAAGCCCTAACCGTCAAACGTTAAGGAGCAATAATTAGTTAAGGTTGGTATTTTAACTTTAATTCACGAGGATTTATCATGTCATTGAAAAAACTGGCGATCGGCGTATGTTTTGTAGCGTTAGGCGCAATCAACCAAGCCTGGGCAGTTGGCGGGGAATCGTTAAAAGTGGACACTTACGGGACAAAATATTGTCCGGGCGCATTGCCTGTGATAATAGACCCGACCGACAACCTTATCAATTACTGGGTGCATATCGACAGCACCGCCCAAATCACCGTCTATAAAGATGCGGCCCAAACCCAAAAGCTGTTCACCTTGCCGATTACCCTGACACCTTTGGCGAACACTGTCAAGGGCGACAGGCTGCAATACGCCATTAACGGCATGTTTGCGGTATCAGGCCAATACGTTGTCATCAATGGTAGTGCCAAACTGGATAAAACCGGAACGGCAATCGCATCCACAAGCATTACTTACATCCGTAAAGGCTTAAGTGACACTTGCTCAGAATCAGGCCGCTTTGTTGGCAAGTCCGTCATTTAACACCCGCTGCAAACCGCTTCCTTAGTAAGCCGCCCCGTTTAGGCGGGTGCGGCTTAACTTAGCCAACGCCTAAACCCAACAAGGATGTCGGGTTTAGCCATCGCGCAGCCAAACTTAACCGGAACGGCACCTTATCGCCTCAAATCCCTTTGCCTTGCAAATGGACTAGCGACACGGGTTCGTTCGGGTCATCGCTGTTAATGGTCAAATCCGCATTAAACACTGTGGCGCTGGTTGGCATAAAGCTAATATGAATAATTTTACTTTGGTTGGGGGCTAAGACAAAAGGCGTGGCGACAGAGCTTGCCACAAACACAGGCGAACCGGAAGCGATGGAACTTATGGTCAATGCTCTGTCGCCGACATTGGTTAATGTTATCGCCCTAGAATTGGTGGTATTGACGGGTGTCGCCTTAATGGGCAGACTGGCAGGAACGAACAAATCAGCCAAACCTAATTTAAAGGCGGTCAATTCGCCGGTGTTGCCGGCAATGTAAAGGGCGCTTTCCGCC
>JAQTNZ010000309.1 GCA_028713595.1 Methylovulum sp.
GCAATCTTTATGGTCAAACTCAAAATCCAGCCATGAACCCCGATAAGGGATAACCCGCGCATTGAACAGCAACTTGCCGGAGGAATGCGTCTTACCTTTGTCATGGTCAAAAAAGACCCCTGGCGACCGGTGCAATTGCGAAACAATCACACGCTCCGTGCCGTTGATAACGAAAGTTCCATTTTCGGTCATTAAGGGCAGCTCGCCCATGTAAACTTCTTGTTCGCGGATGTCTTTGACGACTTTCGCGTTGGCGGGGGCCTCTTTGTCATAAATGACCAGACGCACTAAAACCCGCAGCGGCGCGGCAAAGGTCGCCCCGCGTTGTTGGCATTCCCTGACATCAAAAACAGGCTCGCCTAATCTGTATTTGACATATTCGAGGACTGCATAACCGGAATGGCTCTCAATCGGGAACACGCTGGAGAAGGCCGAATGCAGGCCTATGTCGGCGCGTCTTTCGGGGGAGACACCCAATTGCAGAAAGCTGGCATAGGAATTGATTTGCGTTGCCAGGAGATAAGGAACTTCGAGCACCTCGGTGCTTTTGCCGAAGTTGTTTCGAATACGCTTTTTTTCGGTAAAAGAATAGGACATATCGCTTCCAAACTTTTTCGTCATGAAATGTTTTTACTGTACAAATTGATGTAAACAGTAAAAGGCCGGTGACTTAAGGTCACCAGCCATACTTAAAAGACCTAGGTCTTGATGTGGGCCAATATTATTATTTAATATCGACTGTCGCGCCCGCTTCCAGCAGTTGCTTTTTGATAGTTTCCGCTTCAGCTTTAGGAATGCCTTCTTTCAGGACAGTCGGTACGCCTTCAACCGCGTCTTTCGCTTCTTTCAGGCCCAAGCCTGTGATGGTGCGGACAGTTTTAATGACAGAAACTTTGTTTTCGCCAAAGCTGGTCAGGATGACATCGAACTCAGTTTGTTCTTCAACCGGGGCGGCAGCGGCGGCAGGCGCGGCGGCAACAGCTACGGCAGCGGCGGCGGACACGCCAAATTTTTCTTCCATCGCTGAAATTAATGCAACGACTTCCATGACGGTCATATTAGATATAGCGTCCAAGATGTCTTCTTGTGATAATGCCATTTTTTGTTCCTCGAAATATAATTAGTTGTAACAGGTTAGATATAAAGCTTAAGCCGCTTCTTTCTGATCTCTGATCGCCGCCACTGTGCGGACCATTTTTGCATGCGGTTCGGCCAGGGTACGGACAAATTTTTCCACAGGCGCCTTGATGACAGACATCAGCATACTGATGGCCTGATCGCGGGTCGGCAAGCTTGCCAAACGCGCCAATTCGGACGAGTCATACAACTGACCACCGATTGACACCACTTTAGGGATTAATTTGTCATGACCTTTGGCAAAATCACCGATCAAACGCGCCGCAGAGCCTGGATCTTCCATTGAGAACGCAATCAGCAACGGGCCTACCAGACCACTTTGCATGCACTCAAATTCAGTTCCGGCGACGGCACGTCTAGCCAGGGTATTTTTGACGACCCGCAGATAAACGCCAGTCTCACGCGCTTTTTTGCGCAGTTCGGTCAATTCCGTTACGGACATGCCCCGATACTCCGCTGCAATGGCAGAGTGAGCTTTAGCGGCGATTGCAGCAACTTCTTCGACGACGGCTTTTTTGCCATCCAAATTTAGCGCCACGATTACCTCCGATAGGTTTCTGAATAATTCAGATTGATAAAATGCACCCTCATCAGGCGCTCCTTTAACGGCTCTTTTCCCAGTTGAATCTTTAGGGCCAGCCTCCGTCTACGCAGGAGATTAAGCCTTGCGGCACCTGCGGTCTTTGACGGCCACCGCCGTGAGGCGGCGACCCAAAGTCTTGTTAAGCAGCCAAGCTGCTGGCATCCAGCCACAGGCCAGGGCCCATGGTTGAAGACAAGGTTATTTTTTTGATGTATATGCCTTTGGCCGATGATGGCTTGGCCTTGCGCAAATCCGCCAACAACGCTTCCAAATTGCCTTGGATAGCTTCCGCGTCAAAGCTGACCTTACCCAATGTACAATGGATAATGCCGCCTTTGTCAGTACGGTAACGGACTTGGCCGGACTTGGCATTTTTCACTGCGGTCGCGACATCAGCGGTCACGGTGCCGACTTTAGGGTTAGGCATCAGGCCTCTAGGGCCTAAGATTTGACCCAATTGGCCGACCACGCGCATAGCATCAGGTGACGCGATGACCACGTCAAAATTCATTTCGCCTTTTTTGACCAAATCGCCCAAATCTTCCATACCGACGATGTCCGCACCGGCCGCACGGGCGGCATCGGCGTTGGCGCCTTGGGTGAACACGGCAACCCGGACGGTTTTGCCGGTGCCGTTAGGCAACACGGTGGCACCACGGACGTTTTGATCGGATTTGCGCGGGTCAACGCCTAAATTAACGCTGACATCAATCGCTTCGTTAAATTTAGCACCGCTTAATTCTTTCAGCAACCCGACCGCTTCAGCAATCGGATACTGTTTGCTGCGGCTGACTTTTGCTTTGATGATTTTTGCTTTTTTCGATAACTTAGCCATTACAAGCCCTCCACATTCAGGCCCATGCTACGCGCACTGCCGGCAATTGTTTTTACCGCCGCTTCAAGGTTGGCGGCATTTAAATCTTCCATTTTGATTTTGGCAATGTCTTCCAATTGCTCACGGGTGACCGTACCGATTTTTTTGGTGTTCGGGTTGCTGCTGCCGCTCTTGATGCCCACCGCTTTTTTCAGCAGGATGGATGCCGGAGGGGTTTTGGTGATGAAGGTAAAGCTACGGTCACTGTAAACGGTAATGACCACAGGCAATGGCAAGCCCTTTTCGACATCTTGGGTCTTGGCATTGAACGCCTTACAAAACTCCATGATGTTGACACCACGCTGACCGAGCGCAGGCCCGATAGGTGGACTGGGGTTGGCTTCACCCGCCTTTACTTGCAACTTAATATACGCCGTTATCTTTTTTGCCATCTTAAACTCCAATATGGGTGCAAACGCTTTTCAGCTCCCCTTAGAAACAAAAATCCCAGCCTTATGCAGACAGGGATTTGAAAAATCTTTCAGCCAAACAAAGGGTTAAACTTTAAACCTTAACCTTTTTCAACTTGGGCGAAACCCAGTTCCACCGAGGTGGAACGGCCAAAAATCAACACCGAAATTTTCAGCTTGCTTTTTTCGTAGTTGACTTCTTCAATGGCGCCGTTAAAGTCCTTAAACGGCCCGTCGATGATCCTAACCACTTCACCCGCTTCAAACAGGATTTTTGGCCTAGGCTTATTGACACCCTCTTCGACACGGCTTAATATAGCCATAGCCTCTTTTTCGGAAATGGGCGCAGGACGGTCAGAAACGCCGCCAATAAAACCCAACACTTTCGGTATATCCTTAACCAAATGCCACGTCTCGTCGGTCAATTCCATTTGCACCAAAACATAACCGGGGAAAAACTTGCGCTCGCTCTTGCGTTGCTGGCCCATGCGCATTTCCACCACTTCTTCAGTGGGGACTAAAATCTTGCCGAAGTATTGCTCAAGGCCTTCGCGCTTTATCCTTTCTTCTAACGATTGCTTGACCTTATTCTCAAAATTGGAATAAGCGTGAACCACATACCATCGTAACGACATCCTTTTACCCGCCTTGACCAGTTAACAGGCGCACGCCCAAAAACAGAAGACTGTCCAGGGCCCATAAGACCAAACCCACCAAGGACACCATCGCAAACACCAAACCGGTGGTTTTCATGGTTTCATCACGGGTCGGCCAGACCACTTTTTTGACTTCCAATTTAGATTCAATGCTAAACGCCCATACGGAGCGCCCTACATCAGTGGTCAGCATCATCGCGACCACACCGGCAATCACGGCCAACAGGCCCATGACGCGGTACAACAGCTGAACATCCGAGAAATAGTAGAAGCCGCCGATTCCAGACACCAAAAGGACTACAGAGGAAACCTGCTTGACAATATCAATGACCGAAACGTCCGTTTCTACTTTGGTATTCATATGCTATTGATTATGAAATTGGAAAATATTGAAATGTTTGTCTGAGTGGCAGGCCAGGAGGGGCTCGAACCCCCAACCAGCGGTTTTGGAGACCGCCATTCTACCAATTGAACTACTGACCTGTTTCAGATAAACCTTTAAAGAGCAGGATATAATATACTATTGCAGGCTATTATACAAGCTTTGATAGGAAGGATGCCGGAAGCTCCGGCATCCCAAAACCACTTATTCGATAATGGAAGCAACAACACCCGCACCCACGGTACGGCCACCTTCACGGATTGCAAAGCGCAAGCCGTCTTCCAT
>JAQTNZ010000310.1 GCA_028713595.1 Methylovulum sp.
AATGTTGGATGCCTATGAACAAAATCAGAGAGATGAGCTGTATGTCGTCAGCAATGAATTTGTCAATACCATGACCCAGCGGCCTACGGCTGAAAAATTGCTTCCGGTTGCCACCGATGAAATCGAAAACGGCTTGAGTGGGCATTGGGATTATATTTATGAGCCTGATGCCAAAGAAGTGTTGGATCACCTGTTGACACGCTATATCGAATCTATTGTGTATCAGGGTTTTGTCGAAAACAATGCTTGCGAACAAGCCGCTAGAATGGTGGCGATGAAGGGCGCTTCGGACAATGCCGGCAAACTGATCAAAGAACTTCAGTTGGTTTACAACAAAGCCAGACAAGCCGCAATTACTCAAGAAATTTCAGAAATTGTTGCTGGTGCCGCCGCTGTCTAAAGCGGTCGCCGCGAATGGATAGGCTCGGATTGCCTAAGAAATGGATAAAAATTGGGCAATTTGGGTATGTTATTCGCCGAAAATCGCTTAAAGCCCTAGCAAAATGATAAAAAACTAAGAGGACAACTTAATGAGTTCGGGTAAAATCGTTCAGATTATTGGTGCGGTCGTCGACGTGGAATTTTCACGTGAAGAATTGCCCAAAATTTATGATGCTTTAATTGTAGAAACAAATGGCTTGGTGCTGGAAGTCCAGCAACAAATTGGTGATGGTGTCGTTAGGGCCATTGCGATGGGTAGCACCGATGGTTTAGGTAGAGGTTTGGTGGTCACTAACACTCTTGCTCCTATTTCGGTTCCCGTAGGCCAAGAAACCTTAGGACGTATCATGAACGTCTTAGGCCAACCTATTGATGAAAAAGGCCCTATCGGCGAAAAAGTCAAGTGGGGCATCCATAGGGAAGCGCCCAGTTACGCAGAGCAGGCGGCTGCTAATGAACTGCTGGAAACAGGTATCAAGGTCATTGACTTAGTGTGTCCGTTTTCAAAAGGCGGTAAGGTTGGTTTGTTCGGCGGTGCTGGTGTAGGCAAGACCGTCAACATGATGGAGTTGATCCGTAACATCGCGATTGAGCACAGCGGTTATTCGGTGTTTGCAGGTGTGGGTGAACGTACCCGTGAAGGTAACGACTTCTATCACGAAATGACCGATTCCAACGTTATTGACAAAGTATCGCTGGTTTACGGACAGATGAACGAGCCACCTGGAAACAGATTGCGCGTGGCGTTGACCGGTTTGACCATGGCAGAATATTTCCGTGATGAAGGCCGCGATGTGCTGTTCTTCGTTGACAACATTTACCGTTATACCTTGGCGGGTACGGAAGTGTCGGCGTTGTTGGGCCGTATGCCATCAGCGGTAGGTTATCAACCGACATTGGCCGAAGAAATGGGTGTTCTGCAAGAACGTATCACTTCGACCAAAACCGGTTCGATTACGTCTATCCAAGCGGTTTATGTACCTGCGGATGACTTGACTGACCCGTCTCCTGCCACCACTTTCGCCCATTTGGATGCGACCGTGGTATTGTCACGACAAATTGCCGAATTGGGTATCTATCCTGCGATTGACCCATTAGATTCGACCAGCCGCCAGTTAGACCCGTTGGTTATTGGTCAAGAGCATTATGACGTGGCGCGTAAAGTCCAAGGGATTTTGCAACGTTATAAAGAATTGCGTGATATTATCGCGATTTTGGGTATGGATGAATTGTCCGAAGAAGATAAACAAACTGTTGCCAGGGCGCGTAAGATCCAGCGGTTCTTGTCCCAGCCTTTCTTTGTGGCCGAAGTGTTCACCGGTTCGCCAGGAAAGTATGTGTCTTTGAAAGATACTATTGCCGGTTTTAAAGGCATTATTAACGGCGAGTACGATGCGATTCCAGAACAGGCTTTCTATATGGTAGGCACCATTGACGAAGTGTTGGAAAAAGCAAAGGCTATGAAAGCTTAATGTCAGTTTAGGTAAAATAAATGACCATGACCGTTCATGTAGATATCGTAAGTGCAGAAAAGGAAATCTTTTCCGGTTTGGCGGAAATGGTGTTTGCCCCTGCTGAATTAGGCGAAGTGGGCATTTCCCCCCGTCACGCACCTTTTATTACCCGTTTGAATCCAGGGGAAGTGCGCGTAAAGGTGACGGATAAGGAAAGCTATCCGTTCTTTATTTCCGGCGGCATTCTGGAAGTGCAGCCCCATCTGGTCACGGTATTGGCGGATACCGCCATTCGCGCCAAAGACATTGATGAGGCGGCGGCCATGGAAGCTAAAACGAGAGCCGAAGAAGCCTTGGCGGATAAGACGGGCAACGTGGATTATGAAGCGGCTCATGCGCAATTGATGCAGGCTATTATGCAATTGAGGACACTGGACAGGCTGAGAAAGCGTGGCGAATAACTCATAGCTAATATCAATGATTGTGAAACTGACAATCATGCTGGTAAATCTTATCAAAGCCTGGTAACGCGTAAGCGCTATCGGGCTTTTTTGTTAAATGGGATAGGAAATGAAAATTACCACTGTTATTTTAGCGGCGGGCAAAGGCACACGGATGCACTCAAGCTTGCCCAAGGTGCTGCATTGCATTGCCGATAAGCCGTTGTTGCAACATGTGTATGACTTGAGTCGCCAATTGGCGGACAACAGCATCCACATCGTGATCGGTCACGGTGCCGAACAGGTCAGGCAGGCCTTGGCATCTTGCCGCGTCAATTGGCTGGAGCAGCTACAGCAATTGGGTACGGGCCATGCGGTGCAACAAGCGAGCCCCTTTATTGGTGATGATGATACGGTACTGATACTGTATGGTGATGTGCCGTTATTAAAATTATCGACAGTTGAGCGATTATTAGCTAATGTTAGCGGGGAATCTTTGGCCTTGTTGACAGTCAACTTGGCAGATTCCAGTGGCTACGGCAGGATAGTCAGAAATGTCGCCGGGCAAGTGCTAAAAATTGTTGAAGAGAAAGATGCCACGGCAAGCGAAAAAACCATCCGTGAAGTCAATACCGGCATTATGGCGGTGTCCGGCAGATGGCTGAAAATTTGGCTAGGGCAATTGACTAATCACAATGTCCAGAAAGAATACTATCTGACCGATATTATTGAAATGGCGGTGGCTGAAGGTGTTGTTATTGTCACTAGCCAACCTGAAACCGCCGAAGAAGTATTGGGGGTCAACAACCGTATGCAGTTGGCGCAATTGGAGCGGGTGTACCAGCTAGAGCAAGCCGACAAACTGATGTCCCAAGGCGTGAGCTTGCGGGATCCGTTGCGTTTTGATTTGCGCGGCTATGTGGAAAGCCTTGGTCAAGACATTGAAATTGATGTCAACGTCCTGTTGGAAGGCAAGATTAGCATAGGCAATCATGTCAAAATTGGCCCGAACACTCAGATCAAGAACGCAGTGATAGGCGATAACGTCGAAATTTTAGGCTGTTGTGTGATCGAAGATGCCGTTATCGGGGCGGGTAGCCGTATCGGGCCTTATGCTCGGTTGCGCCCTGAAACGGTTTTGGCCGCCAATGTGCATATCGGCAATTTTGTCGAAATCAAAAAATCGGCGATTGCCCAAGACAGCAAGATCAATCATCTCAGCTATATAGGTGATGCCACGGTTGGCAGTAAGGTCAATATTGGTGCCGGTGTCATCACCTGCAATTATGATGGTGCCAATAAGTTTAGGACGGTTATCGGTGACGGGGCTTTTATTGGCTCCGATAGCCAGTTGGTCGCCCCTGTGACCATAGGCAACAACGCCACCATTGGCGCAGGTTCGACCATTACCCGCAATGCCCCTGACAATCAATTGACCTTAAGCAGGGGGCAGCAATTTTCTGTTGCCGGTTGGCAACGTCCTGTCAAAAAGGGGAGTTAAGCATGTGTGGAATAGTCGGTGGTATCGCCCAACGTAATGTTGTCCCCATTTTATTGGAAGGCTTAAGGCGCTTGGAATATCGGGGTTATGACTCGGCGGGCTTGGCAATCATCAGTGACCATGAGATATACCGTAAGCGTGAGTTGGGCAAAGTCAAAGAGCTGGAGGCATTAATCCAAGCCGATCCGATACCAGGACTGCTGGGTATTGCCCATACCCGTTGGGCAACCCACGGCAAACCCAGCACCGCCAATGCCCATCCCCATGTCAGCGGCGATAAGGTGGCGGTTGTCCATAATGGCATCATTGAAAATTATGAACAGCTAAAAGCCATCCAGCTTGAACAAGGATATAGATTCACCTCGCAAACCGATACCGAAGTCATCGTCCACGAAGTTTTCAATGATTTGCAGACCACCCATAGCTTGTTGGCGGCGGTCAAGCAAACGGTCAAAAAACTGGCGGGGGCTTATGCTT
>JAQTNZ010000311.1 GCA_028713595.1 Methylovulum sp.
ATGCGCCTAAAACCAACAGCAGGTCAGCGGGAAAGACACTGCCACCTGGAATGCCCAAACTCACCAGCATGAATAAAAAGTAACATCCGCTTAGCTTCGGCATCACCTGCGCCAAACCGCCTAACTGGTGTAAATCGGTACTGCCGGTACGTTGCTGAATAAATCCCGCCAGCATCATCAATATGCCGGCCACCAAGGTGAAATTAAGCAATTGTAATAAGGCTCCTTGGATGCCTTGCATATTGAGGGCCGCGATACTGATCAACACGAGCCCTGCATGGCTGATACTGGCAAAGGCCAGTAATCGCCGCAAATTATTTTGTTGTAAGGATAGTAATGCACCGTAAATTAGCGTGATTGCGCCGATAATGCCTAACACCCAATCATATTCAACCGCTGCCGAAGGCGTTAACATCATGGCATAGCGTAAAATCCCGTACATACCCAACTTTAAGCTGATTAATAATGCCGTCACTGGCGCGGGGCTTGCCATAGCCACTTGTGGTAGCCAAGTGTGGAACGGGACCAGCGGGGCTTTCACAGCAAAGCCGATGATTAATAGCACAAATACAATGCCTTGCAGTTTTTCGGGGAGTTGGGTTTCGAGCAGTTCGCTGAAATTAAATGACAAATCGGTCGCCAAGCTACTATTGATTTGTACGGCATGGTTCACCGCCAAAATAATAATCACCAATAACAGTGGCAAACCGCCGCATAGGTTAATCAGCAAGTATTTGCTGGCGGCGTTGCGGCGTAACGGTTTCAAGCCCCATAAGCCGATCAGGAAAAATACGGGCGGCAAGGTCAGTTGCCAAAACACGAAAAACAACACCATATCCAACGCACAAAAAACGCCTAAGGTGGCTGCTTCAAGGCATAACAGCATAGCGAAATACAGGTGGCTGTGGGCGGGTGAATGCCATGACGCAATGATAGACAACAAGACCAGCAACGCGGTGAGCGGCAGGAACAGCACTGACATACCATCTATCCCCAGCAGATAGTCAATATGTAAGCTAGGTATCCAATGGTGTTGCTCAATAAACTGCAAACCGCCATCGTCTGGATTAAAGCGATAGACTAGCCAAACACAAGCCAGCAACACCAGACTCGTGGTGCCAATGGCAATGGCCCTTACCCATTTGATATTGCGGCACAGACCGATAAGCAACGCGCCTATCAACGGCATCAAGATAATCAGGCTAAGCAAAGGAAAACCGTTACTCATGCGGAGCCTCCACACCCATATCGGCATCGGGTTGTTGCGATTGATGCACCGGAAAGGCTTTCACCCAAACGTCTACTTCGCGGCTGACATAATTTAACCACGGTGTCGTATAAAAACCGCTGCTGACAATCAATAAAGCCAACACCAAGGTTATCAGACGTTCTTTGGGCGCAGGCTGCGGGACGCGGCTGTAAGGCTCAGGATGGCGTTTGGCGTTGACGACAAATATTTGCTGGAAGGCGCGTAGCAAAATCGCCGCTGCTAAAACATTGCCCAATAACACCACAATCGCCACTGCCCAGCCGTATTCTTCGATGATACCTTCAACCAGCAAATGCGCAGAATCAAACCCCGGTGTGCCAGGCATGACCATCGTGCTGAAGGCAGACAATAAAAACAGCACACCGATGGTAGTGTGTTTGTCGATCAAGCCCCCCAAACGCGGCATAAACGCCGTTCGGGTACGTTGGTAAACCAAGCCGACACTGAAAAACATCCCCGCCGTCGCCAATCCATAAGCAATAGCCAGCAGCAAACTACCTTGCAGGCCAAAGCTGTTGAAACAAAACACGCCGATAATCAGCAAACCGCTGTGGCTGACAGCCACAAATGCCAGCAAACGGCGGGCATTGATTTGCATCATCGCCAACACCGCGCCATAAATGACGCTAATCAAACCCAAGATCAAGGCAAAAATGGCCCATTGCTCGGCAACCCCCGGCAGAATCGGCAAAATGAACCGGATCAGGGCGTACAAGCCCAATTTTAAACCCACCGCAAACACGCCCGCCGTAGCGACCGTGCCTTGTTCGGCGAGCAGGGGCAACCAGCCATGGAACGGAAAGAGCGGCATACGGATGGCGTAACCGAAGAACAGCAGGATAAAAATCAGCACTTCATCATGCAGATAGGCGTTGTTTTCTTTCAAGGTCAGCCAATCGAATGTCAAATCGTGGTCAGAACCGACCAAACCAAAGGCCAAAAATAAAAATCCCGCCAAAGTCATCAGCAAACTGCTGCCCCAGTATTGCAACAGCAAGGTCACCACCCAGCGGCGGTTTTGTCCAGTACCGGCCCGGACGGTCAAAATTATCAGCGGCAAAGATTCCAGCGCACACCAGAGCCAAAACTGCATCAAATTCATCGCCGCAAACGCGCCCGTCAATATCGTCTGGTAGGCCAGCAAACAGGCAACAAAAGCTTTGTTGTTGACGTGGCGGGTGATGACCGTGTAAACCAACGTCAAAAAAGCCAAAACGGCAGTCAGCGGGATAAACAGGATATTCATGCCATCCACGCCGACGCTGTAACTCAACCAGCCCAGATGGACGTTTTCCATCAGTTGCACACCCGTTTGCCGGGGTTCAAAAATCGCCAATAAATAAATGCTCAGGGCGACATTGATTAAAGTGCCGGCAAAACCGAAGCGTAATGAGGCCTTGGGTGAGTGCGACAGTAAAATCGCAATCATCGCCACTAACGGGATTAGCGTCAGCATGGTAAGCACAGGAAAAGCGGCGGTTTGTGACCATAAGGTCATAGGGGCTGTCATGGTGTTATGCGGTAAGTGTAAGGGCGAGAGTCATAAGTCATGCGCATGTTGCCAGTTATGCCCATTTTAACGAAGTACGCAGAGAACACGACGTTTTTTGCTTCTCGCTTGGCTTAACTACCCTGCTGCCTCCGATAACCTGTTGGACATGCCAAGCAAGCTTGGCATCAGCAAACCGGTATTTTCGGTATCAGGTTGACCATTAAAACGCCACCAAAAAAGTGATGCAAACAAACAAAACCAAATACCGTGGCCTTAAAATCAGCTGTTCAAACTGATTGATGGCATGACCCGCTTTCCGCATGGCCTTGGGAACCTGTTTACTTGGGCTGCGCAATACTAAACGCTCTTCAAACCAATGCAACAAAGCCGAAAGCCACTCGGTCAACTTACCCACCAAGCCGCTGCTTTTGGCAAACGGTACAGTACCCAATAAATCATGATCCGCTACCAAACCCTCATGCCCTACCACAATCGGCAACATATCGGCGGATGGCAAGCCGATCAAATGGTCAATGATACGGTCATCAACATAACTTAAATCTTGCGCCAAACCGCGCACGGGTTTGACTAAAGCCCAATCAACAATTTGATCCAACCAAAATTGCTGCAAGGACAATAAATACAGTCTAGCGGGTACAACACGCGGCGTAGTGGGGGAGATTGCGGGCGCATCCGCCGCCATTGTTAGCCGCTGCAAACAACTGACGGTCAAATTCGCACACAAATGCCAGCTTGCCAACACCCAAAAACCCAAGGCACATTCCAAAAACATCAACCCTACTTGCGCCAAGGCGGCAAACAAGGACGCACCACGCAAGGTAGTTTGGGTTTTGGCTATGATATAGCAGTACACTACCGTAGCAAGGCCTACTAAACCCAATACGGCACGGGCAAAAGGCGATTGCATGAATACGGCTTCCAGCCCAATGATTAAAAACACTCCTAAATGGATTAGGATAAGACTGACAGGTACTGGTTCGTCCAAGGTTCTGACCAGCCACGGTGTAAACGGCAATTGCGCGGCTTTGGCAAACGCCGCCAGAGCGAAACATAAACTGACGCCTGTTGCCTGACCTATGGATAATTCGCTTGCCGATGCCTGCAATTGCGCCAAATTGACGCTATCCGTCCACGCATAACAAAGGCTAATTCCTAGCACAAAACCCGCATCGCCCAAGCGTTGGGTGATAAACACCCGCGTCGCATTTTCGGTGGCTTGTGGCTGTTGATACTGATAAGCCACCATAAAATAACCACACAGCTCAGCGAGAATCCAAGCAAATAAAGTGCCGACAGCATTAGCGGATAGAGTGGCCATCAACACGGCGGCGGCAAACAAACTGAGGGTGGCAAAAAAACGATGGAAGCCGGGTTGCCTCCGCAAATCGGTAGTGGCAAAACGGCTAAGCATCGACAGCAGCAGAGCGAGCAAGACCGCCAGCCAGACATTGACACCTGTAGTGGTAAAATTGACGCGGATGCTCAGCCTATCGCTGTTCAGCCATTGCCCGATGTCGATATAGCCGTT
>JAQTNZ010000312.1 GCA_028713595.1 Methylovulum sp.
AAGGGCCGTCACCGATATTGGCTTCTCGTTTTCTATCAACGGCCAAAGCGGGCAGGAATATACGGGCATCATCAACAATATTAGCCTTAGCGGCGCGTTTTTATCAAAACTGCAACCACTTTTGACACCCGAGCATATTTCCCAGACGGGCTTGCTGAAGATTGGCTTTGACGATGAAGAGTTGCCATTGGCCTGTGAAATTGTTTATATCTCACCGCCTGACAATCAGTTCTTTCCGGTCGGGGCGGGGGTGGTGTTCTCTGATACCGACACCAAGATCCAAGCCGCCGTTACCAAGCTGGCGGCTGCCCTAGAGCTTGACTTTGCTAGCAATTGACCTGCCTTGAAGCCACAGGGCGACCCTACCCTATAGGGTCGCCCTGTTAAGCATTCTTATCATCGCATTGCCCATACGCTGGCTACTGCATATTGAGCCGGTTTCTGAGTTTCCCCAATAAGTTTTGCCGTTCCACGCTGGTTGTCCTTTCGTGCCGTTGCACGGCCTCGACTTTTTCAATAAGCCCCACCAAATAACAGGCATTATAAAAATTATGCACTTGCTCCAGGGGCAATCGGGTTGCCTCGGCAATCGCCGGCAAGGGCATGGAGTTGTTGTGCATGAACGCGGCCAATTTGATGAAGTCGCGCCCTTCGGGCAATCTCAGGTTAGGCCAGCCTTTCAAGTGGACAATATCTTCATCACTGCTGCCCTATAACAGCCGGCCTTGGGAGGTTTTAAACACCAGATACCAGATAAGGTTATTAAGGGGCTTGGGCGGGATGTTTTGTTTGGCAACCAACTGTTGCAATTCCAACGCGGTCATGACATGGGTTTCCACTGTCTTATCCGCCCCACAACAAGGGACCAGCCCTTCTAAAGCGACCAGGCAATAATAAAGCCCATGTGCCGGGTCCAGCCAAATGTCAACCCCCGCCACAGCCAGCCAGACAGGATTATTGTCCCTATTAAGCAGCGCCTTCAAAAGGCCTTGGGAGGGCTTAAATAGGGTGTCCTCATCCTCAGCAGGCCGGAAATTCGCGCCAGCGCGGTTTAATACGTCCACTAAAGAATGCAAGCTTGGCACCCTATTATTGACGGCAATATGCTTGTCACTGGTATTTTCAGCGCCATAAAAAAAACAACGGGCGGGCGGGACATCAGGTGACACGTTGGACTTTAGGCCCTCTTCGCTGAAGACAAAAAAATCGGGCGTTTCCGTTGTGACCACTTGCCATTCCTGGTGCAGGAGAGCCTCCGCCAAGTCTAAAATAGCCGTAAAATAATCGCTTTCTAGGTTGTCAAATCCTATTAATTTGATGGCTAAACCATTAACGGGCATAAATTTGTTTTCCTATTGATAATGAGTTCCCGTAAATTGGGACGGATCATGTCCATTGGAATAAGCGCATATTATGTTGTCTGCCCCCATTCCTTCCATACCTTATGATAATCATATTAAAGTCAAATAGCCACAGAATTAAAAGCCGCGCAGCGGACTCAAAACCACCCAAGTAAGCTGTTTTTTTACTTTAACATCAGTGGGGATGGGTTAAAAATGACAAGGCCCGTTTAAACACAGCGGTTAAACTTAACAAACAGATAAATTATAATTTGCTTTTTTATTAAAGGGGATTTATATCAATCGGGTATATCCACAGCCTAATCATAATTTAGCATATTGCAATACTGTTAAAATGCTCTAATATGAGAACATAAGCAAAAAAGTCCACCCGTTATGCTTTTAGGCTAATCAACCTCAAAAAAACATGGCCCAACCTATCCTGATTAGTTAACCCATTATGACAAAAGAAAATTTTGAAGACATATCCGCCACGGTACTTGGGCAAGAGGTTGACATAAAAGCAATTGCCAGCGTCAACCAAAACTATGCAGAGATGCCAGAATCTGCCAATGAGCCTTCTATTGTCACGCCATTAAAAAAGAAAACCCCTATCCTTAAGTTTGTCTTTACCGGTTCGGTCGGCTCAGGAAAAACCACCGCCATCGCCACGATTAGCGAAAACAGCTACTTCTCGACCGAAGTCAAGCCCTCTGAACAGAATGTCTTGCAACAAAAAAAAACCACCACAGTGGCAATGGATTACGGGGTGTTAAAAACCCTAGACGGCGAAGACAAGTTTTATCTGTACGGGACTCCCGGGCAGCGGCGTTTCGACTTCATGACCCCCATCCTGACCCGCGATGCCGCCGGGCTGATTATCATGATCAACAACACCCATGAAAATCCGCTGGATGACTTGGAATATTACCTTTCCCTTAACAAGGGTTTTTTGCTTAAGAACCCGGCGGTTATCGGCATCACCCATTATGACAGGGCCGACCAGCCCAGCATTGAGGATTATCTTGATATACTCAACGAACGGGGGATACCGTGGCCGGTCATGCACATTGATGCCCGCGAACTGGATGACATCCTGTTGTTGCTGGACACCTTGGTCATGATGGTCGAGTTTGGTTAACCGCCAATAAGACCCGACACTGCCCCCCCCGTTAGCGGTTACTTTAAATTATCCGTGACATAAGGCTCAATCATTTGGTACATCAGCTGGTGCATTTTCGGGCTGCCCGCAATCAGATTGCCCGACTGCAAGTAACCGTCGTTGAAAGAAAAATCCGTGACCACGCCGCCCGCTTCCTTAATCAGCAACACCCCGGCCGCCATATCCCACTCCATCACGCCAATTTCCCAAAAACCATCCAAACGGCCTGCCGCCACATACGCCAAATCCAAAGCCGCAGACCCGGCCCTACGGATACCCGCACATTCCATCGTCAAGGCACTGAACATATTGGTATAGGCCTTAAGGTGCAGGTCAGTCCTGAACGGGAAGCCGGTGCCCAACAACGCGCCTTTCAGGCTCAAAGGCTGGGTGACGCGCAAACGGCGGTTGTTCAGCATCGCCCCGCCGCCGCGTTTGGCGGTGAACAGCTCATCACGCAAGGGGTCATAAATCACGCCCACTTCCAAACGGCCTTTATGCTTGAGGGCAATGGACACCGCATATTGCGGGAAACCGTGCAAAAAATTGGTGGTGCCGTCCAACGGGTCTATCACCCAGACAAAATCATTGCCCTGATGCTCGCCGCTTTCTTCGGCCAAAATGGCGTGGTCGGGGTAAGCGGCCCTGATTATGCTAATAATCTCCCGCTCCGCCATACGGTCCACTTCACTGGCATAGTCATTTTTGCCTTTTTGGTCAACGCGCAGTTGGCCGATACTGTCGGATGAGCGAAGAATCAAATCGCCCGCGCTTCTTGCCGCCCGGACGGCGATGTTTAACATAGGTTGCATAGGTCAGTTTCTAATGAGCAGATAAAACCCAGTATGGTAGCAAATCTTTTGGTAAACTTAAGGCTTTTTTCGGCTTGCAGCCTTAAAGTGGCGCTCTTGCCCAGTCCCCGCCCATCGGGAATCGGCAACTGGCCGCCCTTTTGCGGTTGGCCGCCTTTTTCACTACAGGATTTAAGTTGCTTTCCCATATAAAAATCGTCCTGGTCGAAACCACCCATCCTGGCAATATCGGTGCGGTCGCCCGTGCCATGAAAAACATGGCTATGAGCCGGTTGGTGCTGGTCGCCCCAAAAACCTTCCCCAGCAATGAGGCAACTGCCCGCGCTTCAGGGGCGGATGACATCCTCGCCGCCGCCACGGTCTGTGCGACCTTGCAAGAGGCGATAGCCGACTGCCAATTGATTATCGGCACCAGCGCCAGGCGGCGGACGATTAGCTGGCCGGAACTCAACCCCAAACAGTGTGCACAAAAAGCCATCGCCGACCCGCACCAGCAAATCGCCATTATCTTTGGGCGGGAAAACTCTGGCTTAAAAAACCATGAGCTGGACTTATGCCATTACTTGCTGCACATCCCTTGCAATGACCACTACAGCTCCCTAAATATCGCCGCCGCCGTGCAGGTGGTCTGTTATGAGCTGTTTGCAGCCAGCGCCCCGCAAGAGAGCGCCACAGTTGGCGACCAAGGCGAGTGCCCACTGGCGACAGCCAGCCAAATGGAATCGTTTTACCAACATCTGCACGAGGCTTTGGTCGATATTGGCTTTATGCAGCCAGGCAAATCCAAGTCCATCATGCGCCGCTTACGGCGGGTTTATAACCGTATCCAATTGGATACCAAAGAAGTGGACATACTCAGGGGCATCTTACGGATGTCCCAGAACCATCAACATAAGGACTAATATGTTTAGCCGTTTAAAAGAAGACGTCGCTTGCGTGTTTGCACGCGACCCCGCCGCGCAAACCTGGATTGAGGTCATCACCACCTATCCGGGT
>JAQTNZ010000313.1 GCA_028713595.1 Methylovulum sp.
TGATGAAGTACAAAAGTGGGAGCTGTTTTTAAACGGGGACAGCCTTAAGGCGCAGTTAATGGGCCGTTATATTTACGAACACTGGTTTTTGGCGCACCTTTATTTTACTGGCTTGCCCAAAGCGGAATTTTTTGAGCTGGTGCGCTCGAAAACCCCGCCCGGCCAAACCATCAGCCTGATCGCTACACGCCGACCCTTTGACGACCCGCAAGTGGCGCGGGTTTACTACCGTTTGCGCCCGCTGCAAGGTACGGTGCTGAACAAGACCCATTTGCCTTACGCACTTAACGAAGCACGGATGCAGCGTCTTAAAAGCTGGTTTCTTGACGACCCCTATCCGGTGACCGCCTTACCTTCGTACACACCAGAAATCGCCGCCAATCCATTTGTCGCCTTCGCCCAAATTCCGGTGCGCTCACGTTATCGGCTAATGCTGGATGAGGCGCAATTTACTGTGATGGGTTTTATCAAAGGCCCGGTTTGCCGGGGGCAAGTGGCAATCAATGTCATCAACGATTATTTTTGGATAGGCTTTGTCCATCCCGATAACCCTGTCCAAGCAAGCCAAAATGTTCTGACTGCCGCGCTCAAGCAAACTGACCTGCCCACCAGTGACCAAAGCTTGGGCAGTGTTTTGAAATGGCGTACCTATGCGGAGCAGGAAACCCAGTATCTGCGTGCCAAAAGCACCCTTTTAAATAAGGCCTTGAGCGGGCAACATGCGCCTAATTTTTCTCTTTTATGGGATGGCGACGGCAATAATGCCAATGCCGCCCTGACCGTATTCAGAAATTTTGACAATGCCAGCATCGTCCAAGGCTTGGTTGGTGAACAACCACAAACCGCCATGATTATCGGCTACCCCTTGTTGGAACGCATCCATTACTTGCTGGTGGCAGGTTTTGATGTGTTCGGCACGGTGGCCCATCAAGTGCAGGCACGGCTGTATATGGACTTTTTGCGTATGGAAGGCGAAGAAAATGTTCTGGCCTTTTTGCCGCTGTCGATGCGCGGCACGGTGCAGGATAAATGGTACCGCAACGCGCCTGACACCGTATTGGCCCATTTGCACGCTAACCAACATTTGTATTTTCAAAATACCGGCATCCTTTACAAAACCCAGGCGCCGTGGCCTGAATTTACCGGGCTTTGGAAACAGCATCTCAAACACGTGCTGGACACCCGTTACGAGTTGATCGACACCACACTGCCATCGGCCCTCAGTTTGCTGAAACAATTGGCCGCACTTAAGGGCAAAGCCGTTTCTTACCTGCCTGAAACCGTGTTCATCACCATCACTGATACGCAACAACAAGCACATCATTTCACCCTGCTGCGCAATAGTGCGCACAGCAACGTCTCCGAACTGTTCAAAGAAGATGACCGCCGTTTGCCCGATGAAGACACACTGACGCTGGTGCCTGGTTTTCTGGGGGCTTACCCGAACGCCTTTTATCGCTTAGGCGTACACCAACTGCCGAACCTTATCGACACAATAAAGCGCCTCAACTCTAAAGGGAGCTATACCGACCTGAGCACCCGTTTCGCTATCCGGCGCACCAACCCGCAATTTTGGTCACACACCGACATGCTCCATGCCGCTTACTACAAAAGCTTTCCGATAGAAGCGGGGTTGTTTGATTTTAACCGGTTTGAGAATAGGTAGGACTACCTGCGGGGGGGAGGGGGGGTAAACGGTGCTATTATCAATCTTGTGTTAAGGAATAGGCGGGTTGTCAGCGGTAGGTAAACCTGCACCGGAACAGCTGCGCCTACCTCTCGGACGGACGCAGCCCCCGCTATTTTTGTTAGAAGTGATAATGCGCCCCGATACCGAAATATTCCACTTTTTCTTTATAAAACTGGCCGCTGGGCGAGTAACCGTTATAGTATTCCCCCAGAATCTGGAGCTTACGCCCTAATACTTGCAGGTTTTCAAACTCAAAGCCAGCTCTGGCGGAAAGGTCATTATTCCAGTTGTTTTCCTGAAAGTTCTTGATATCAACGGCTATAATAGGCCTTAGGGAGGCGAAATTCAAACGCCAAGGGCTACGGAATTCCGCACCATATTGCGCAATCCAAGGCTTCAGGGTAGAAGGCTCCCTGTCAAACATACCGCCACCGCCGCCATAGATGCGCAGGCCAAACGGCAACTCGTAAGATAACTTTAGATCCGCACCCTCGTAACTCAGGTTGACACGCTGAAATTTATCATTGGTTTTACGCAACAAAAATTCATCGCCCAAATGTGAACTCTGGTGAAAAAGCCGGCCAAATGCAGAAAAATTCCCCGAACGTATGCTGGTATACATGGACGCGATAAAATCGGTATTGACCAAATCCTTCGAAGCTGTGCCCACGTTGAAGTCACTAAAAACCCCGGCCTGCAAACCGGCTTCCCATTGGGCATTAGATTGCCCGAAGTTGCTGCGGTAAATGGGTATGGTTTCCCCAAAACTGACCGAAGCAATATCTGTCCCATCAAAGCTATTGTTTTGGTAATTGCGGTAAGAAGCCGAGAAATGCGCCCAGCGCGGATCGGCCAATAATGGTTTGAATAAATGTCCGGCGGGTAACAGTCCGGTCGATAAAACGATTTTTTCGGTTTTGGATGCTGTAGGATCAACAGGTTGTTGATATAAGTTTTCTGTATCGTCAGCCTGTGCAAACGCAACAGGCAGCAACATAACGCCCGTAATCGCCAGCAATTTTAAGTTAACCATGATTATTTGCTCCCTGGGTTGGCATTAACCATCAGCTTAGTTTGCACTGTTTTTACATGGGCTTGGTTATCCGCAATCTCCATTGCCCTACCCAGGCTTTGCTCAGAATCTACCGTACCGCTTAAGGTCACGACACCATTAACGGTTGCCACCTCAATATGGGAGGCCTTAAGTATGGAGTCATTGCCCAGCGCTGCCTTAACTTTTAGGGTAATCATGGCATCATCAATATATTCTTCGGCTATATCGGCTTTATTTTTGACCGACCGCTTGGCATCGTCAATTTTATCGCCCGCTTTTTCAGTAGTGCGCCCGATTTCTTGTTCAGCCTGCCCAACCGCCTGATCAATTTTTTTCCCGGTTTTTTCAGCCGGCCCTTCTTGTTGGCAAGCTACCAAACCAATACTGACGGATACACAGGTTATTATCAGCAAATTATGGGCGACTATCTTGTACGGATAGCTGTTTGTCGTGTTCATGGGATATTCCTTGGTATTGGGATTAAAAGTTAGGTAATTGTCAGAGTGCAGCCACCTGTTGGGGAAAGGCCGCTCTTTAGGTCGCGTAGCGGTTCGGAAACTTGGCTAAATCTTAGCGGGAGAAGCAGGCCGGGTCTGTGCGGTATCGTACATTAGGCTATTACTGTATTTTCACGATAAATTGCCGATAAGCGGGAAGTGTCCACCCAGCGGGTTGTCCTGCATGGATCATCTGGGCGGTTTCGATTGATAAGCTGATGCCGTCATCCAAACTAACGGTAAAGCCGTATACAAGGTATGGATAGACGAGAACAGGTTCAAGGCGATTTCCAAAGGCGAGCGGGTCGTGGTGGCCCCATTGTCGTGCTTGCCGTCCGTTGCCTGGGGGTGCTTGGTAAATTCGCCAATGATAAAACCAATCCCGCTTGCTAAGAACAAGTTGGGCGGGTTGGACAGCTGGTGTTTGATTTTTTGGCTAAGCGTTGCGGTATGGTTGCCGATGCTCTGGTGACGGTTTGACAGCCGCCGTTCGGTGGCGCGGATTTGTGCGGACAGGGAAGGTGTTTTATGGCGGTTGGAAAAGAAAGTCATCGGGTGGCCTTATGCGGATGCCGCTGCTTGGCGGGTTTGGGTCGCAGGCTACGCACCAGCGCGGGCCATTGCAGAAAACGGCCCTTGCGGCGGATCACGCCGGCAAGGAACAGCGCCAGCAATAGATCGGCAGCAACCGCCAATAATAGCGCACTGCTGGCAGGCCAGCCCTGTCCGATTAAAGCCAATACGGCGGCGGCGAGGATTCCCAGCCATGCGCCGATCAACAACACGGCCAGTATTACGCCTGCCATCAACATCGCCACCAAGCTTTCGCCCGCCCGCCGCGTTTCCAGTGCGGCAAGTTGGAGTTGGTCATAACCCAAGCCCCGCCACTGGCCCCATAAGGACTCGATATCCTCCAAGATGCTGGCATCCTGCCCCACCTCGCCGCCAGATGCGGCTTGTCCCGATTGAATAGTCTCCGAATCCATCAGCTTGCCGTGCCTAATGTCGGCGCAATACAAAGTGTCTACGCAATAAGTGGCCCGCGCCGATAATTATCAGGGTCAGT
>JAQTNZ010000314.1 GCA_028713595.1 Methylovulum sp.
GCCAGCGAATCGGTGACGACCGGGGCGATCATGCCCTTGGTCAGCCTGAAAAAACATTGGAAAATCAGTCTCGGCGTGTTTGCCACGCTGTTCTTGTTGGCTATCCCTATCTCCTGGAAAAAAGGCACCTTGTATTATTCGGTCACGGCGGTGGTGCATGTCGCGCCACGGGTCGCCACCATTTTGCAAGAAAGCAAAGAGCAGGAAATCCCTTCTTACCAACAATACCTGCAATTTCTGACGCAACAGGCCAGCACCGTGGCCCGTTATGACATTGTCGCCGCCGCCTTAAAAAAACTGGGCGACAAACGCTTTGTCTGGCAATTGCCGGGCGAAACCGACCGCCGCGCCGCCGAACGCCTGCAAGCGGCCTTGGTGGTGAAGCCCATCAAAGACACGTATTTGTTTTCGGTGACGTTAGAGTCTGACCATCCAGAGCATTTGGACGACATCGTCAATACCGTGATTGGCGAATACTTTGTCGAAGCACGCAAAGATTTGATGCTGTACGCCTCAAAAGAGCGGTTGGCGTTTTTGTATGAACAACGCCAGAAGTTTCAGGATATTATCACCGAAAAGAAACAACGCCTAAGCGACATTGCCCAAACCATTAGCGTCACCACTTTTATTGATTCGGTCGCCAACCCTTATGACGACTTGCTGGCGGATACCCAAAAAGCCTTGTCGGTGGCCCAACGCGAACGCATGGCGGCGGAAGCGGGCTTATTGCTGTTTGAAAACCCCAAAGATGCCAAAGCGTCCGCCGCCTTGGAATCGTTGGTTTCCGAACAAGTTTATAAAGACCAGGGTCTGTATAGCCTAAAAGCCAATATGTATTTGCGGCGCAGCAAATTGGTCGAGCAAATCAGCGGCTTGGACGAAAAACATCCCTGGCATGAGCAAATCAAAAAGCAGTTGGCGGTCATCGAGGCGGAAGTCGTGCAAGCCACCACGCAACTGAGCAATGATGTCCGGCGCATGTTGCTGGAAGAGCGCCGTTCCAAAGTCACCCTGACCCGGCAAATTGAACAAGGGCTATTGGCGCAAATCACCGAACAAAAAAAACACGCGGCGTGGTTTGCCAGCAACTACGATGAAGCCCTGACCCTGAACCAAGATGTCAAACGTTTTTACCACCAATTGGAAACGGTGGAAAACCGCATCAATTTCATCGAACTGGAATCCAATGCCCCTGGCTACATCCGCATGGAAAGCGCCGCCAGACCCCCCGACCCCAAACAACCCATCCGTGGCGGCAAGAAAAAAATCCTGATGACCTTTGTCGCCTTGGGCGGCGTGCTTGCCCTGATCCTGCCCATTATTATCGACTTGTTTGACCGGCGTATCAAAACGGCGGGCCAAGTCGAGAAAATGCTTGGCTACAAACCCTTGGCGGCCCTGTTGGACAGCCGCCAAGACGGCGTGAACCCCCATGTGATCGCCGACCAAAAACGCCGTTTGGTTTTGGCCTTAAACCGGGAACGCCTGCGTTCCGGCAAACCCAGCAGCATGATCTTACTGACGGCGGTCACGCATCAGAGCCACACCAGTTCTTTGGCCTTTGATTTGGCAAAAGATTTTGCCGCTATTGATGTCAGCGCCGTGGTCGTGGAAGTCAACGCCTTAACCCCGGATGCCCGTTATGTGTCTGACAAGGTCACGGCAGGCGTAATGGATTGGCTCGCCAACCCCGACATAGGTACGCCCGATATTGTCAGCCCCGCTGATGAAACGTTGCCGGACCGCATTGCCTTAGGGGCGACGGATAACAGCCTGTTGTTTGGTTATTTGCGTCTACAGGCCGCATTAGAAAAATTGTCGGGGCAGTATTCGGTCGTCATTCTGGATGCTTCCCCGATTTTGCTCTCCGCAGACGTGGAGTTTTTCGCCAGCATCAGCGACATCAGCTTACTTCTGATCGCCGCCGAAACCCGGCCAGGCGAAATCAAACGTGCCGTGCAATTATTGGAACGTATTGATCCTAAAGTCATCAGTTTTATTGTCACCCGCTTGAAAATTTTTAAAGGCGGGGGATATTACGCTAAAGTGTATACGGATAAGGCAGAGGTGTAAGATGGGTGGTAAATCCCGCCCACCCTGAAACGCCCCCTTTTCAGCGTGGTTAGGGTTTAGGCTCATGGAAACAAAAAAATAACCAGCTTTCAGGAGAGGAACGATGATGCACAACACACGGCTGCTTTACCTGTTGCACAGCGGCAATTTATACGGCACGGAACGTATGGCTTTAGCCACCTTGCAAGGCTTACAAAACGAACTGCTCCCCTTATTGTTCGCACCACCCGGGCCCGTCCATCAGGAAGCCGGGCGTTTAGGCATAGAAAGCCACGTTTTCAACAGCAGCAAAGACTTGCTCAGACAATTGCCGCACTGGCTCGCCAACGCCCCATCTATCGCCGTGTGCGCCACCGGCGTGTCACACTCGCTGATTTTTTTGTTCCTCAACCTCTGGTATCGCGTAACCAACGTCCACCTGCATTTGGTGCATGGCGGTACGGACGAACGCCTCAGTTATGGCCGGAAAAAATGGCTTAACTATTTGCCGGTCACTTTGGTTGCCGTATCCGGTTTTGTCCGCGAACGCTTGCTGGCACACGGGGTACGCGACCAACAGATCAAAGTCCTGGAAAACTTCCTGCCCGACGGGCAAATCAACGCCGCCTTGCAACGCCCCCGTTTTAACCAAGACGGCATCCGCAAGGTCATTATCGTATCGCGGGTAGACCCGATCAAACGCCTTGATATTTTGCTGGACGCACTGGATTTGGAACCCCGTTTGGCCGAGCTTGAATTTCGTATCCTGGGTACGGGCTGGGATTTGGACACCTTGTCGGCACGAGCCAAAGGCCGACATCCCAACGTCACGTTTGTGGGCTTTAGCGGGCAAGTTGCCGAGGCCCTCGCCGCCAGTGACATGTTGCTGCATTGCTGCCCATCCGAGCCTTTTGGGCTGGCAATTTTGGAGGCGATGGCGGCAAAAATCCCGGTATTGTTGCCGGATGCGGGTGGGGCGGGCAGCTTGATCCCCCCGTCTGATTTAGATGATGAAGCCGCCGCCGGCCTGCATTTTTTGGCCAACAACCCACACGACTTGGCCCGCCAACTCATCCGCCTACAAACCGCCAGCACCGCACAATTGAACCGGATGGCGGACAACGCCCATCAGCGCTTATGGCAACACTATTCCAGCCATGCGCGTCTGCAAGATTACCGCACCCAATTTGCCAAGGTGATGCCATGAACAAACCTGACGTTTCCATCGTAGTGATAGGCCGTAACGAAGGCCCGCGCCTGGCCGAATGCCTCGCGGCCATCAAACACACCGACATCGGTGGCGCTATTGAAATCATTTACGTTGATTCCAATTCCCACGATGGCAGTCCCGAATTGGCCGAAAGCTTCGGGGCGCAAGTCCTGCGTGTCATCCCCAATCGCCCGTGCGCCGCGATAGGCCGCAATGCCGGATGGCGAGTAGCGCAAGCCGATTTGGTGTTGTTTTTGGACGGTGACACCCGCCTGCATCCCGATTTTTTGCCCATTGCACTCAAAGCCTTGGCAGAGCAACCCGATGTCGCCGTTGTTTGGGGACACCGCCGCGAACGCCACCCCGAACGGACACTGTACAACCGCGTGTTGGATTTGGACTGGATATATCCGCCCGGCATCACCGATTTTTGCGGTGGCGATGCGCTGATGCGCCGCGAAGTTTTGGTAAAAACCGGAGGCTTTAGCGAAGACTTAATCGCCGGGGAAGAGCCGGAACTGTGCCAACGCATCCGCGCCCTAGGCTACAGCATCTTGCATATCGACCAAGCGATGACCGACCACGACTTGGCTATGAGCAGCTGGCAAGCCTATTGGAAACGCGCCCTCCGCGCCGGACACGCCTATGCCGAAGTCTCCCAACGCCTCAAACACAGCGATTTTCCGTTATGGGCCAGCGAATGCAAGCGCAATGCCATCCATGCCAGCGTGTTGTTGGGCCTGTTAATCGGCGCACTGGCCTTGACTGTACTGACAGGCGATGTTTTGCCTGTGCTGGGCTTAGTCGCCGCCTATGCGTTCCTAGCCTTGCGTTCCGCCTACAAAGCCCGCTGGAAATGCCGCCAACCCGTCACCTTACTGCTCTACGGCGTACATTCGCATGTGCAACAAATCCCGATAGCGTTAGGGCAATGGGGCTATTGGCTTAACCAAGTCAGGAATCGGCAGCAAGACTTGATTGAATATAAATAAGGATAAGCCATGAGCCAACTTATAAAAAAACTGCTGGTCACTTCTTTAAG
>JAQTNZ010000315.1 GCA_028713595.1 Methylovulum sp.
TGCCGATAATCGGCACACCCGCCGCTTCCAAGGCACGGGCCAATTTCAGCGGGGTTTGGCCGCCATATTGGACAATCACGCCTTTAGGTTGCTCCAAATGGACGATTTCCAAGACATCTTCCAAGGTCAACGGCTCAAAATACAAGCGATCGGAGGTGTCAAAGTCAGTGGAAACGGTTTCCGGGTTGCAATTAATCATGATGGTTTCGTAACCGTCTTCGCGCAACGCCAGCGCCGCGTGGACGCAGCAATAGTCAAACTCAATGCCTTGACCGATACGGTTAGGGCCACCGCCCAGAATAATGATTTTTTCCCTATCGGACACCCGTGCTTCGCACTCTTCCTCGTAAGTTGAGAACAGATAAGCGGTATCGGAGGCAAATTCAGCCGCGCAGGAATCTATGCGCTTATAAACCGGACGGATGTTTTGCTTATGGCGGGTGTTACGCACCTCAATTTCTGACGTGCCCAGCAATTTTGCCAAGCGCACATCAGAGAAGCCTTTGCGTTTTAGCTTATACAGCTCACCCGTTTTGAGCGTGGACAGGGTTTTGGTTGCCAAGGCTTTTTCAGACAACACCAAATCTTCAATTTGCGCCAAAAACCACGGGTCAATTTTGCAAACCTCATGGATTTCATCTAGGCTCATGCCGATACGGAAGGCATCAGCGACATAGCGCAGACGGTCAGGGCCCGGATGGCGCATTTCCCTATGGATTTTGTCCAACGCTTCATCGGCGTGCAGGTCGATGATTTCATCCAGCCCGCTAATGCCAATTTCCAAGCCCCGCAAAGCTTTTTGCAAGGATTCTTGGAAGGTACGGCCTATCGCCATGACTTCGCCAACCGATTTCATTTGTGTGGTCAATCGGTCATCGGCTTGCGGGAATTTTTCAAAGGTAAAGCGCGGAACCTTAGTCACGACATAGTCGATGCTAGGCTCAAACGAGGCCGGGGTCGCCCCGCCGGTAATCTCATTTTGCAATTCGTCCAGCGTAAAGCCTACCGCCAGCTTGGCGGCGACTTTGGCAATCGGGAAGCCCGTGGCTTTGGAAGCCAAGGCCGAGGAGCGCGACACCCGAGGGTTCATTTCGATGACAATCAAACGCCCGTCCACCGGATTGATCGCTACCTGCACGTTAGAACCGCCGGTGTCCACGCCAATTTCGCGCAACACCGCCAAAGAGACGTTACGCAGGATTTGATATTCTTTATCGGTCAAAGTTTGTACAGGGGCCACGGTAATCGAGTCGCCGGTATGCACTCCCATCGGGTCAAAGTTTTCAATTGAACAGACGATGATGCAATTGTCTTTGTGGTCGCGGACGACTTCCATCTCGTATTCTTTCCAACCCAACACCGATTCTTCAATCAACAGTTCATTGGTGGGCGACAAATCCAGGCCGCGTTCGCAAATCTCTATGAACTCTTCTTTGTTGTAGGCAATGCCGCCGCCACTGCCGCCCATGGTAAAGGACGGGCGGATCACGGTCGGATAGCCGACTTCTTTTTGCGCCGCCAGGGCTTCTTCCATCGTATGGGCGGTTTTGGACTTGGCGACCTCAAAACCGATACGCGCCATCGCATCGTTAAACAGTTGGCGGTCTTCGGCCTTGTTAATCGCTTCTTTGGTCGCGCCTATCATTTCCACGTTGTACTTTGCCAACACCCCGTGTTTGTCCAAGGCTAAGGCGCAATTGAGCGCTGTTTGCCCGCCCATAGTCGGCAAAATGGCATCGGGGCGTTCTTTGGCGATGATTTTTTCCACGGTTTGCCAGTCGATAGGCTCGATATAAATCGCGTCGGCCATTTCGGGGTCGGTCATAATCGTTGCGGGATTGGAGTTGACCAAAATCACGCGGTAGCCCTCTTCACGCAAAGCCTTACACGCTTGGGTGCCGGAGTAATCGAATTCGCAAGCCTGACCAATGACGATAGGGCCTGCGCCTAATAATAAGATGGATTTTATGTCGGTTCTTTTGGGCATGTTGTTATCTATAAAAGTCTACATTTTCACGCTTACGCGGGAGCGGTTTATTATTTTACGTTACTGTCAATCGTCTGTTTTTATAAAAACATCATCCAGTGTCTTAGCTGACAATAAAGCCATGGCCCAATTTTCTAATTTCTCTTTATTAGCTTGTTTTAAACGCGCCAAAATGCTTTCCGGCAATAGGCCAAAGCGTTTTTCAAGCAATTTATTGAGCAATAAAGACTCACCTTCTAAGCAAGCCTCCTGATAAAATCGGGTTTGTTTCATATCTACCGTTGAAAGGTCTAACATTTGTTTAATCTCCTCCCGGCTTAAGTCAGAAAATTTATACAGCATTATCGTTTCAACTAAATCCAGCAACAAAATTTGTTCGTTATCTTGCGCTTGCGAAATCAGTTTTTTAGCGACTGTGATGGAGTCGTTTGAGGTGTTGATAATCATTTGGATGAGCTGTAGATAAAAATTATCCGTTGCCGTTTTAAAATCTTCCAAATAAATGCGGCTCACATGAGGGCTATCCAGCAACATGGGGTAGTGTCGCGTATCGCCATTATCGACTGCCCGCTTTGGAAAAATGATTACTGATTTCCAGTCATGTTGTGGCTGGTATTGTTTAAGATATAGAAAAATTTCACTAAAAAATCGGGCGTAAAACTGTTTATCGGCTTGGAACTGCACTTCTACAAAAATAATCGGCAAGTCAACTTCGGTTTCAGGTGGTTTAAATACCCCATCGAGACGAAATGAGATTTGTTTTACCTCAATCGAACTGAATTGATAAGCTTTAGGCGGATAGTCTAGCTTGGCAATTTCAAAAAACAAACCAGGTATGGTTTTGAACAGGTGATAAAACAGCGCGTCTGTTTGCATAACAGATTAATCAATTGCCTATAAAAATACTGAATAATGGGTTTAGTCTGAACCAACAGGGCATCATATCTCTTGCCAAGAAACCTAATGATTACAATCCCTTAAACCAATCATCCTTTATCTCAACCGACTCGACTAATTTTGTTTCCACACCCAGTTTTAATTCTTTCAGCTTGTCACACAGCATTTCGCCATCAATTAAGTCGATAGGGGGTGCGCCATCCCTTGTTGCTTCTTTAATGGCTTCCCTTGTGAAAGTCCCCGTTGTTATTACCAGCCCTTTATCCGCCCGCCCTTGCATAGCACCTCTGAAATCCCTTATCTGGCTAGGTGTTACAGAGCCTTTATAACGCTTGCATTGAAAGATGACATGGAAACTTAACAGGCCGCTTACCCTAACAATGCCTTTGCCGTCAATGCCGCCATCCCCAGCCTTTCCAGTGACTTCAACCTGGAAGAACCCGCTTTCCCTTAATATCCGTTGCGCCAGCCTTTCAAAAGCTGGCGGTGTTATACCATAAAGGACATTGAGCAATTTTTCTTTCCATTCTTCGGCGTTATCAATCTCCTCAATAACGTCTTGTCCTATCTTTTCTGATTGGGCCTCTGTTTTAGGGGTCGGCGTTGACTTATCTTTATCCCTGACTGCCCTGACAATTTCAAGGCAATCGAGCTGAGCCACATCAATATCCGCCTTTGCCAAGGCCCAGATACCCCGTGATGAATTTTCAAGTAACCCAAACTTTTTAAGATATGTCCGGCTCCAGGTCAGCCGATAATCGACTTCGCTAACCGTACCCCCTTCGCCATGGGGAATTGGTAATATGTCATCGGAAATTCCGGCAATGAGGTAAACCTTGCTATTAATTTCCTCAATTGAACCTGATCCGCCTAGCTCCTGAAGTGCCTTAACAGTTGGAACCAGAAGTTCATCAAAAGTAGGCACCCCCCCTGTCGTTTTTTTTCGTGCCATCTATTTTTATATTAAAAATGACCCGCTAATCGGGCTAATCGGCCTTGGCCTGGCGTTTAAGCCATCATCGCCATAAACTCATCAAACAAGCCATCCACATCATGAGGGCCTGGGCTTGCCTCAGGATGCCCCTGAAAACTAAACGCGGGCACATCCGTCCGTTTGATGCCTTGCAAGCTGCCATCAAACAAGGAACGGTGGGTAGCTATCAGGTTTACGGGCAAACTGGCTTCGTTAACGGCAAAGCCGTGGTTTTGGCTGCTGATCATGACCCGCCCAGTGGCGATCTCCTGTACCGGATGGTTGGCGCCATGATGACCGAATTTCATTTTCTCGGTTTTCGCGCCGCTGGCTAAGGCCAGCAGTTGATGGCCTAAACAAATGCCGAACACAGGGGTTTTGCTGGCTAAAATTTCGCTGATGGCGGCAATGGCATAGGTACACGGTTCA
>JAQTNZ010000316.1 GCA_028713595.1 Methylovulum sp.
AAGGCTTGTTGGCCTTGGGCGATGTGGTTCAATTGCCGGAGCCGGAACTGCACGCCATTGAAGAGGCCCTGTTAGCGTTGCCCGATGAGCAAAAAAACGCCCTGAAACCGGTTTTTGAGCAGTTTGCAGGGCAGTACCCTTACCCCATTTTGCGTTGTGTGCGGGCGGCTTTGCTGTATAGGACGGGGTGAGTTCCGCTATCCTTAATTAACTTAATGGCAGTGAGTGGAGGAATGGCCTCAATCGCTTAGCTTGAGGTTATGGCGTGATTTTGAAGAAAGTGCCGTTGTTTAATTTACCGCCCCAAAAAGTTGAGCCGTAGAGGTCGCCGTCAGGCCCCCAAGTCAGGTTGGCATCGGGGGTCGCACCGTTCGTGCCGTCGAAATCGACTAAAGTTTGAAGGTGCCAAACAGTTTTTCCGGTGGCAGGTGGGGTCAGCTTGAACACCCTGCCTGCATTGTATTTGCCTTCACGGTTGGTTGTCCCGTAAAGGCTGCCATCCGCCGCTATCGTCAGCTTGCCGGGGCCTTCCCAATTTGTGCCGATGAAAGCTTTTAGGGTGCTGAACCCCCAAACAGTTTGCCCAGCGGCAGGTGGTGTCAATTGGAACACGATGCCGCCACCCTTGCTTCCACCGATGGAAGTCGTGCCATAAAGCTTGCCATCAGTGCCCCAAGTCAATTCCGACATGGGATAAGAGCCATTTGAGTCGTCAAAATCGACCAAGGTTTGTACGCTCCAGGCCGTTTGTCCGGCCACAGGCGGGGTCAGTTCAAATACGGTGCCGAGTTTGTGCAAGCCTCCACTATAGGTTGTGCCATAGAGTTTGCCATTGTTTCCCGATACCAGCCCCGCTAACGGTAGTGCGCCGTTGCTGACATCAAAATCCACCAAGGTTTGGAAACCCCAGGCCGTTTGTCCGAGCGTAGGTGGGGTCAGTTTGAACACTATGCCTACTTGGTGTTGGCCGCCGTACCGAGTGACTCCGTATAAATTGCCCGCTGTATCCAACAGCAATTTAGGGAACGGATAAGCCCCACCCGCCGAATCAAATGTTTTCAGGATATTGCGGACTTTTTTGCCATTTACTTGGGTGATTTGGAACACTACGCCATATTGGTCTTTGCCACCCCCTTGGGAAGCGGTCCCGTAGATGTTGCCTGCCGAATCCATGATGACACCGGAATAGGGATAGGCGCCATTTTTCCCGTTAAAACTGGCTACGGTCTTGACATCCACGATACTCCAAGCTACTTCCCCCTTCGGAGGGAGCTTGACTTTAAAGACCTCGCCTTTACTGTGGATGCCGGCCAACGGGAAAGTGCCGTAAGCATAATGGCCTTGGGGGTCGAACGTCAGCGCACCTGATGCACCGTAAGGCAAGTCGTCAATTAAGGTGGTGAACTCAAAAGCACTCGCTGGTTGCTGCCAACCAAAGCCGACCAGCAACGGGATAGCCGCGTAACGGCACAGTTTGCGCCATTGCCGAGAGTAAGCGCTACCTGTGTGGCCGGTAAGGTTTAAATCATGATTTTTTTGTAACATAAAAGAGCCTCATCAAAGAAAACAACAAAATACCTACAACACCTGCTTGCACATCGCACTATCGCGGCTAATCAAGCACTTGCATTGTACTAAACGGCGATGTGACGACAAGGCGATATTGACGAGTTCGTTGGGTATTTTGCACTTGCCACCGAAGTGTTCAGTCGCTAAGCTGGGAGGCTGTCCTTGGGGCTATTAACAACCGTCAAGCCCCCTTGTTTCGTAGAGGGCTGACTCAATGGCACTGACGCGCCAAATTAGGAAAACATCAGGTTTTTATCCCCAAACAAAGATTTATACAAGGCTATATCTTTTTTAAAGGTTTTGCTGACCTTGGCGATTAGCCCGTCATCGTAAAGGGCGGCGGGCTTGGGGGCTTGTCCGGCTTTTTTTAGGGTGCGGATGGCATCGGGCAGGTAATCGGCGTAAGGGCCGTTATTGACGGGCTCAAAACGGTCCAGGCCGTGGCGGGTAAGGTGTCTGGCATCAACGATTTTAATTTGGGCTTTGGTTTCGATAACGCTTTGGGCGCTGGCAAAGGTTTCCAGGTTAAAATAATCGTCATAGTCTTTATAGACCAAAAAATCCACTTGCGGCTGCCAGTGGATGTTTGAGCGTAACACAGTGGGTTGGGTGATGGTGTTGACAAACAGCCGAAAACTCATGTCTTCGTTTTCTATCGTCCGTTGCACCGCATCATACAATTCCCAAGCCACGCCCGTCGTATCGACAATTTTATCCAAATAGGCGCTGGCCAGCCGTGCGAACGGGCAGCGCAAAATCACAAACGTGTATTCGGCTTGGATCAGGCTGGCCAGATCGGCCCGAAAGGTGTCGTTGTTGCAATGTATCCAGTTAAAGTCAGAGGCGCTGCTGATACAGCCGTTCGCCATCGCCAATGACACCCGCATGGTCGAACAGGCGTTTTTAGGGATAAAGCTGTAGACGCTGTTGCTACGGTAAATGCGCAAAGCATGGGCTTGGGCAAACTGATGTTGGCTATTTTTCGGCAGGTACGCATAAGAAGCGGCGGCATAGTTCAGTTGGCGATTTTTCATAACGGCTTTTTAGGGTGAAGGTAGGCAATGATGGATATTTTCCAGCTAAGTTTTAGGGCTTGGTCGCCGCAGGTTTGGCATTTTTTTCATCGGCATCTAGCGAATCCATTTCCGTGTCCAAATCGCTATCCTCCGTTTTGCCATCGTTAATCAAATAGTCACGGTGTTGCTTATAAGAGTTTTTGAGGAATTCATAACGGTCAGCCCCTGCCGCTTCGTTGACCATTTTTTCGGTGGACAGCAATTGGGCGCGTTTATCGACGACTTCGACAAACCGTGAGCCCATGGTCGAATAAGAGGCTTCATCACTGCCGAAAATGGAGATGTAGGTCAGTGGGTTGAACAGGGCGTCACCGATCAAGCCCAAGGTGTCCCTAGGCGAGTTGGGGCCATAAATCGGCAATACTAAGTAAGGGCCGGACGGTACGCCCCAAACGGCTAAGGTTTGGCCAAAATCTTCTTTATGCTTGGGCAAGTTCATTATCGTACCGACATCAAAAAGGCCGCCTAAGCCCATTGTCGAGTTGACCACCAAACGCCCCACGTCCATGCTGCCTTGCCGCCATTTTAATTGCAGGAAATCATTGATGATAACCCCAATGTCGTTGACGTTGCTAAAACCGTTGTTCACACTCTGTTCCACCACGTCAGGGGTTATCCATTGGTAGCCTTGCGCCAGCGGTTTGACAATGTGTTTGTCTAAGCTATCGTTAAACGCTTGCGCACCATGGTTCCATGTATGCCAAGGGTCATCACCGCCGGAGGCGCAGGCAGTCAAGGTGATTGCCATCACTAAACTACCTGCTAACTTGGGTTTAAATACGCTTTTTTGTCGATTCATGAATGTTCCCGTCTTTATTTGTTTTATCTTTGTGGGCATTTTGGCATTATTTTGGCCAATGAGAAAGCGTTCTGCAACAATGCCGCTGATTATATCTGTTATCCCCAGCCCGCCAGCCTAAGCGCTTAGCTTACATGTTCTGATATTAGTACCCAAGTGTATGGTTTAAGTTCTGTTGATGGGGCGTTTTCCATAAGTGGGCGTTTTTATGAGCCATTGCCGATCTTTTCTTTAGCAAAAACCCTACTAGCGTTACTGTTGTTTTGTCTTGAAAGACTATCCCGCCGCTACTATTTTTATCACGCAATAAGTTGACAATCAATCGATTGATTGAAATAATTGCAATCAATCGATTGATTTATTTTTTTGTGTAGATGACTAACATGGACAAACCCATTGATAATTCGACAGAAACCAGTAATGCCCGCCAGTGTTTGGTGATGGCGGCCTTGCGGATTTTTGCGGAAAAAGGCTTTGGTGGCGCGACTACGCGCAATATTTGCGAAATGGCGGGTGCGAATATTTCGGCTATCCGCTATTATTTTGGTGACAAAGCGGGGTTGTATCGGGCGGCGTTCAGCGAGCCTATCGGCAAACTCCCTTGCCATTCCAATTTTGAAGCTTTCGCCCATTTGCCGTTACCGGATGCGTTGCGCCTGTTCTTTAGCGAATTTCTGGAGCCTTTAAAAAAAGGCGAAGAAATGCGCTTGGTGATGAAATTGCATTTTCGGGAAATGATCGAGCCGACTGGGGCTTGGCAAAAAGAAATTGATGCTGAGATCAAGCCGCAACATAAAGCTTTGGTGTCGTTGTTGACACGGCGTTTCGGGCTTGAGGGC